>PBCC01000007.1 GCA_002716825.1 Halobacteriovorax sp.
CGATGGCACAAACAAGGGCTGACACAGGTAAGATAACAGCGGGGTGAATCAACTGAAGTCCGTAGTAAATCATCGATGGAACCACCCCACTAAGAATCCAGGTGCCAATTAAACAACCGACAACCAACAGAATAAGGGTTGCTTGGATGGCCATAGAAATTGATTTAACAATACGATTTTCAATCTCATCATAGGGACGCTTAAGAACAAAGATCCCAATCACGGCCGCAAGGGCACCAGATGCTAAAAGCGCTAATTGGTTTGGTCCACCCGTTGCATCATCTTTAAATAAAATAATATTAAATATAAGCAAGCCCATTAGGAAGATAACGGGAACAAGTGAAAGCAAGAGAGCTGGGCGTTTATCAGCGTTTGGGGACATGAGAGAAGCTCCATAAATAAGGAAGCTTCATCTTAGCTATCTATAAGTAAAAAGGTCAAATTTAAGGTTGGAAAGTTTGCTTTTTGGTAGCTACGCTGATCGAGTTTTCACAAGCAGTTGTACTTTCGACTGATAACTCAATCCCCTTATGATCACTGCTGGGCAGTCCCGCTGCGTTAAGAGCGACCTGATAGACGACATTTTTCACGATTGTACTCGAGCCAGTTTCTGTATACTCGACTTTGAAACCATCGAATCCATTATCTGATTTTTTAAAAAATGTATAAGAAGCTTTAGAGCCATCACTTAGATCAGTAGTGTTGCTCGTCGCAACTCCTTTTAAAACTGCTGAGCAAACGTTTGCCAGCGGTCCATGTAAGTGAGTGATGACTTGTGAAAAAGGAACAGAGTTATTCGGTGAAGGATCATAGCTCATGGGTGATGAGTTTAGGCTTTGTTTAAGCGTGGTCGAAACCATTTTCTTAAGTCTTACTTCAGATTCACAGGCAGTCTCTTCAACATCAAAAAGAAAAGTTTTATTCAGGAGATTTTGTCTCCAGGCCATATTTTTGTTCATAAGCTCAAAGCAAATATTATAAGCAATCGATTTTTGATCACCATCTAGCGTGCTTGAACCTTGCAGTACTTGACCGATAGTTGAGGCCGGTGAGCGCGACGCTTTGTAGTCTCTTCCACAAGAGCTAAAAATAAGAGTGCAAATAAAGATTAAATATGAAAATCTCATCACTGACTTTTCGGATTTGATCTATAAATCTTAAATGAGAACTGTATGTCTGACTTTAAAGGTCAACTTGGCCAATACAAAATCATAAGGACAAAAGACAACTCTCCTACTTTGTGGTCGGAGTTCTTCGACGAAAACTGTCATTCAGACCACGGTGCTTACAGTGAGACCATTTATAACTATATTGAAGGATGCAAGATTTTAACTAGACCAATTTCGTCTATTTTAGAAATTGGTTATGGCCTTGGTATTGGTCTTAAGGCGACCTTAGAACAGTATAATCCTGATCAAAATCATCCACTTCATTTCGTTAGTGTAGAGCTCGATCAAGAATTGGTTGAATGGTCGAAGAAAAATGTTCAGTGTGAGAACTTCGACTTCTCACGCTTAGAATTGAGAGATCAAGTCTATCAATTCGAAAATGAATCTTTGAAAGTCGATATTATCATTGGCGATGCCACCACAACTTTAAAGCAAACTCCCCTTCCAAGCTTCAATGCTATCTACCAAGACGCTTTTTCACCCAAGAAAAATCCGGCCCTTTGGAGTGTTGAGTGGTTTGAAATGCTCAAAGATTTGGCGGCCCAAGATTGTATCCTTTCGACCTATAGTGCCTCTGTCTCTATTCGTAAAAGTCTATTGGAGGCCGGCTGGCACCCACATTCGCACAAGGGGTTTGCCGGTAAGCGAGAGCGCACAAGTGCTCATTTGGTAGGACCAGCAGATGAGAGTTTGGAGAGAAGATTAAGAGCATCTGCTGCCCAAGCCTTGCGTAGAAACTAACTCTGAAGGATAATAAAAGACAAGAATAACGCCTAGTTAGGGGAAGCATGGGCCAAATTATACTTGTCGAGGACAATGAGCCATTTCATGAGTTGTTAACGCTCAATATTTCCACTTATATTGGCGCCCAAGTTATAGCTAGAAAAGATGCGGCGGAAGTCACCGCTCTTTTGTCTATACTTCCCGACATCGACGCTATTATTTGTAAGTCTAAAATTGGTGCTGAACCTACAGCGCAAATTGTTTTAGATTATTTGCGCGAAAGTCTTCAAGAAGTTGTGCTTATCGTTGTTGGCGAAGCTCCAAATCATCATGAAGGTGAACTCGTCAATGTACCCGACTCACAAGACTGGGAGAGTATCGTCAAAGTTTGCGCGAAAATTCTTGGCGTAACCCCAGAGAGTGTAGAGAAAAAGCCAAGACCAGAATATGTTCCTATCAATTTGGCTAATTTTTATTTAATTGATCGCACGCCTTGTGAAATTTATATTAAAATTAAGAAGTCGGCCGATGACTTTCAGTTTGTTAAACGTTTTCACGGTGGAGATACTTTCAACAAACAAGTTATTAAACGCTACGAAGATCAGGGCCTAAAGCATTTCCATGTTCATAGAGATTTCCTAAAAAACTTTACAAATTTTGTAAGTGATCACTTAGTTTTAAAGCTCGATCAAACTCCTATTGAGTCTCCTGAGATGATTACAAACTTAGCAGAAACTTTTGACTATGCTTCAAAAGAGATTCTTAAGTTTGGATTCACTTCAGCGACATTACAATTAACTGAGACTGTCATTGGGAAAATGGTCCAAATTGTCGAGAAGTCACCTCAAATGTCGGGTCTTCTTCACCGAATTATTAACTCTAAGTCCAGCTATCTCTATCAGCATTCCCATATGACTTCAGTCATTGCTTCTCAAGCACTTAAAGAGCTGGGGATTGGAAAGAAAGAGGCTTACAACAAACTCGCCTACGCAGCTTTTTTTCAAAATATCTCTTTAGTCGAGCATGAGGACTACGCCAAGATCTCAACCTATGAAGAACTAGAGGCGGCCAATCTTAATGAAGCCGATTGGGATATGGTTTTTAATCATGCTCTCGAAGCTTCACTACTCATCACCAAAAACCCTGAAGCTCCTATTGGTGTTGATGAGATCATTAAGTCCCATCACGGAGCACCTAACGGTAAAGGATACACCAAGACAAACTTGGACTCACTCCCCGGACTGACTCGCATTTTTGTTCTTGCAGCTGATTTCGCTAAGTACTTCTTAGAGCACAAAGAAAAAAGTGCTGAAGGAAAAGAACTTACTCCGGTTATTAAAGTGATGTTTGAAAAATATCAAACAGACGAAGCGACAAAAATTTTAAAAGTCATCGAAAAAACTCTGAAGAAAAAAGCCTAAGTATGCTCAAGTCTTCTGTCTTAAATACCTTGTTTAAAACTGAGTACTCAATTGTTCAGGCCGGAATGGTTTGGGTCTCAGGTGCCAAGCTTGCGGCAGCAGCCTCAAAAGCCGGGTGCTTAGGATTAATTGGCGCAGGCTCTATGAAGCCTGAATTATTAAAAGAACATTTGATTAAAGCAAAAGCCCTAGGGGCCCAGTCTCTCGGTGTTAATATTCCCCTGCTTTATCATGGCGCCGAAGAACAGATAGAAGTTGCTCTTAAGCAGGGTGTAAAAATATTTTTTACTTCGGCTGGATCACCTAAAAAGTTCACCCCTATGCTTAAGGCCAAGGGCTGTATTGTTGTCCATGTTTGCTCAACCCCTGAACAGGCCATCAAGTGCGAAACTGCTGGATGTGACGCTGTCGTTGCTGAAGGCTTTGAGGCCGGCGGTCACAATGGGATTGATGAAATTACCACCATGGTTCTTATCCCACAGGTCGTTGACGCCGTTAAAATTCCCGTCATCGCGGCCGGCGGAATTGGGAGCGGTAGACAAATTGCTGCCGCCTACGCGCTTGGAGCTAGTGCTGTACAGATCGGAACTCGTTTTGTGGCAACAAAAGAGTCGAGTGCTCACGAAAATTTTAAGAATAAGATTATCAATTCACATCCCGGTGAAACAAAATTGATGATGAAGTCTTTAACGCCAGTTCGCTTAATGAAGAACAATTTCTTTAAACAAGTTCAAGAGCTAGAGTCAAGGTGTGCAAGTGCGGATGAACTTCAAGCACTGCTAGGAAAAGGTCGAGCAAAACTAGGTATGCTCGATGGTGATATGGATAATGGTGAACTCGAAATTGGCCAAGTGTGCGCACAGATCAGAAACATTCCCAGCGTTGAGCAATGTGTGCAAGATCTAGTGCGCGAATACCAACAGGCCATCACGAAACTATCTTAAAGCTGCAATCCTTTTATCAAGTGATGGGTGAGAAGAAAAAAGCTCTGCCCACGAACCTTTTGATGAAATCTTCATCGAGGCCATGGCCGGCTCTTCTTTGACTTGCTCTTGGATCGCGTAATTGCGCTTTAAGTTCTCAAGGGCTGCAATCATCTTGTCTTTTCCCACAAGCTTGGCACTGCCTGCATCGGCACGGAACTCACGCCAACGTGAAAAGCCCATGACAACCGGAGCTGCTAACAATCCAAAGATCATTTGAAAAATTTGTACCAAGAAAATATGGGCGAAAAATCCAAGTCCTTGACCATTGTCATTATCACGACGGGTTGCTTGATCAATCGCAAATACGGCGATACGGGCCAAGAACATAACAAAGGCGTTCACTACACCTTGAATCAGTGCCATAGTCACCATGTCACCGTTAGCGATATGTGCTACTTCGTGCGCAAGAACCCCTTCAGCTTCTTCTTCATTCATTCTTTCCAGTAGACCGGTAGAAACAGCGACCAAAGAATTGTTCTTACTTGGACCTGTGGCAAACGCATTCACATCAGGGCTTTGATAGACACCGACTTCGGGCATTTCTGTTAAGCCAGCTCTTCTAGAAATTTCATGAACTTTCCTTACAATAGATCCGTAGGGGCCAGTGGCACTCCCAATTTCTAACCCCATCATTTTCTTCGCCATCCACTTTGACATCATAAGTGAGATGAATGATCCGGCCATGCCCCAGACGATACAAATAACGAGTAGAGACTGATAATTAATCCCTTGAGCAGTTAAATAATTATCAATTCCAAAAATCTGCAAGATTAAAGTTACTGCAGATATGACTAGAATATTCGTTAAAAGAAACAGGCCAATACGCTTCATGGGTTAGACTCCATTGTTAACAAAACCCTATCTATATAATGGACGCGTAAAAATAAGTGTCAATGAAAAGCGGAAGTAAAAATGTCAGGAAATTGTGAATTTTAAGATTAAAAAACGATGGTTAGGCTGGTGCCGTGGTCATCGGGATATTCGTCAAATTTATGGGATTTTGCCTTACATATAATCCCCCATTGCTGCAGCCTGTCTGTAGAATAGAGAGGCTCAAATTGATGATCTTCCATTCCTGGCCCATGGTCGCGAATACATACAGCAAGCTTACCTTCACTAGAACCAACAGTGACACGGACTTCAGTGCCTCGTAGGGTTTGCGTTAGAGCGCTTTTTAAAACCAGTCCCAGAGCACGCTCGACAAGTTCAGCATCACTGCCAACTAATTCCTGTGCTCCTTTGCTTTCATTAAGATCAATCTCAACTTCTTTTTCTCTAAAATCAACGCTTAAAGCTTTCCAAACTTGAGTAAAACATTTTGTATAGAGATCAATTGCTTTTAACATGTATTTAAGTCCCTGAGTTCACACTATATTAACGCGAAGGCCCTGTGGTCTAAGGCCAAAATACCGTAGAATGCTAGAGCTTGGAGGATATATATATGAGCTCTACAATTCAATTATTAGACAAGAATATCGCAAAATCCGTCATTGATCACGGCCTGTCATTAGGGGCAGATTTTGTCGAACTTTTTATCGAAAAAACACAAAACCAAACAATTAAAATACTAAATTCTGCAGTGGATGATATTGGCGGCGGCGTAGACTTTGGGATTGGTCTGAGACTTGTCTACGGCACCAAAGTTCTTTACGGCTATACCAATAATCCTAGTGCAGATGAATTGAAAAAAATTGCCACCACTTTGGCCGTTAACGATCAGCAAGCTGCTAAGAACGGTCCGGTCAATTTTATAAATAAGCCACTAAGTAAAGTTCATAAAGCCAGTCTTAGCTTGCATAGTGAGCATCCACTCGATGCAAAAATTGCTTGGCTTATGCGCCTTGATCAGGCGACCAGAAAAGTTTCTGAAAAAATTGTCCAAGTCGTCTCGAGCGGTATGCAAAAATGCCAGCAAGTAGAGATCTTTAACTCAGAGGGATTACATATCGCTGAGGAGCGAAATTATATTAGACTTATGGGCCAAGCGGTAGCTCAGGATGGCTCGGAACAATCCAGCGGTTATGAAGCGCCAGGTGCACTTCGCGGCTGGGAGTATACAGAAGCATTAAATCCGACTCAACTTGGTGAAGTTATCGGCAGACAGGCCATGACTAAGCTTCACGCCGATCCATGTCCTGCTGGAAGAATGCCAGTCATTATCGACAACGCCTTTGGTGGCGTTATTTTCCACGAAGCCTGTGGTCACTTATTAGAGACAACGTCTGTAGCGAAGAAGGCATCTGTTTTCCACGATAAAATGGATCAAATGATTGCAAACCCATGTGTCAGCGCCGTTGATGATGGAACCCTAGACAATGAGTGGGGCTCAATCTCTATCGACGACGAAGGAATGGAAACTCAAAAAACTCAATTAATCAAAGACGGTGTACTCACTAGCTTTATGGTTGATCGCATTGGCTCAGAAAAAACTGGCTATGCCAGAACTGGATCGGGGCGACGTCAAAGCTACCGTTTTGCGCCGGCTTCAAGAATGAGAAATACATTTATCGAGCCAGGTAAAAACTCACTTGAAGAGATGATTGCAAGTGTTTCAAAAGGAATTTATTGCAAAAAAATGGGTGGCGGCTCAGTTCAACCAGGTACTGGAGAGTTTAACTTCAATGCCCAAGAAAGTTACCTCATCGTTGATGGCAAAATTGAGCGTCCTCTTAAAAGCGCGACTCTCATTAGCACCGGTCCGGAAGTTTTAAAACAGATTAGCATGGTTGGAAACAACTTTGCCCTTGCCGCTGGAATGTGCGGTTCTGTCTCAGGCGCCGTACCAACCACAGTGGGACAACCCGCCATCAAAGTAGACGATATTTTAGTAGAGGGTCGCCAATGAAATCGACAGTTCAAAAAGTAATCGACATGGCCTTATCAATGGGCGCCAACGAATGTGAAGTGATCATCAATAAAGGCAGCTCACTCTCACTTAAAGCTAATGAAGGCAAGCTAGAAGAGCATAAAGTCAGCGGATCTCAAGTTGTCGGGGTCAGACTAAAAAATGCTGGACGTCTAGGGACTAGCTATAGCGAAAACTTTGAAGACGAATCACTGCGCACGATGGTTAAGACCGTAGTCGAAACCAGTAAGTACTCAAAGCTTAATGAGTTTGAAAGTATTAGCGCCAAAGATGATGGATCAAAAGCGGATGCAACCAACGAATTCACATGGCAAGAGGATCATACCTCTGCAGCAGATAAAGTAAGTGCGATCTTGAAATTAGAAGGCGATGTTCTTGCCAAGGGAAGCCCTTTTAAAAGCGCTCCCTATAATTCATTTTCTGAATCTGAAGGTGAAAAGATTATAGCTAATCACCATGGACTCTATAAGGCCATGAAACGTCGCTACTTCTCTGCCTATACTTCGGCACTTGTCGAACAAGATGGTAAGCAGTCAATGCATTACTATGGCAGTTCGGCCCTCACGTTCAAGGGCCTTGATCTAGAGAAATGTATTAACGAATCATGTGATCAGGCTCTAGGACTACTTAACGGGACTCCAGTAAAAACTGGTCAGTATTCAGTTGTCTTTGACACCGATAACTTGGCTGAACTGTGGGGCTGCTTCCTTAGAGTATTTAGCGCTAAAGCCGCCATCGACAAGGTTAATCCTTGGGCCAAGAAGCTTGGTAGTGCTGTCGCTTCTAAGTCGCTTACACTTATTGACGAGCCGAGATTCAAATCAGGTCTATCCTATCAAAGCTTTGATGATGAAGGTGTGAAGTCTGAGAGCCTAAAACTTATTGATCAAGGTGTTCTTGCAAACTTCTTACATAACACAGCAACCGCCAATGAACTTAAAACTAGCAATAATGGCAGAGCAGGACGAGGGCCAAGGGGTTCTCTAGGTGTTTCATCCACTCACCTTGTCTTTGCTCCGGGAACAGACAGTGACAGCGATGTTCATCAAGGCAAATACCTTGAGATCGTTTCGCTGCAAGGACTCCATTCTGGAGTTGATGTCATTAGTGGTGACTTTAGTTTTGGTGGCTCTGGCTACCTAATTGAAAATGGCACAAGATCTCAGGCCGTAAGAAATATTACTATCTCAGGGAATTTCTATGAGCTCATTCAAAACATGGGGCCAATCGGAAAGACAATCTACACGAGCTCTGATTGTAACTTCTTCGCTCCTGCCATGAGGTTTGAAAATATTTCTGTTGCAGGTGTTTAGAAAGCTACTTTCCCCAAACTTCTTCTAATCTTTTGTCCCGTCCACAGTTATAACGATAAAACTTATAACGGACGGGATTTTTTTTATAATAGTCTTGATGATAGTCTTCTGCATCGTAAAAAGTCTTCGCCTCACGGATAAAAGTTGCGACTTTCTTGCCTTTAAACTTTGATTTTATTTTAGCTAGTGAAGCTTTAGCACTCTTTTCTTGCTCTTCACTTTGATAAAAAATTCCACTCGTATACTGTTCACCTTTGTCACAAAACTGCCCTTTGGTATCGAGTGGATCTATATTCTTCCAAAAGACGTCCAGCAGTTTATCATAGGAGATTTTAGTGTTATCGAAAGTTATTTTGATTGCTTCAATATGCCCGCTTGAACCGGAAGATACTTCTTCATAAGTGGGGTTGGCCTTTTCTCCTCCGATATAGCCAGAGATAGCGGACTCCACTCCAATCAATTTTTCATAGGGAGGCTCCATGCACCAAAAGCATCCACCAGCAAAGATGGCCGTTTGCGTAGCCCCGTAGGCACTTGAAATAGACAGAAAAAATAGAATGAGAGCTATCACGGCTCAGAACTCGGATCATTCCCCAGAATTGCTTCGCCGTTTAAGACATTAAGACGTTTAAGTATAAAATCACTCTCTTCTTTAGAAAAGTTTTTAAGACTTACGCGCTCAACAGTTTGCGGAAAATATCTAAAAAATTCTGTGACTGATTCAAGACAAAAGATATTTGGGTCATATTTTCTTGCTTTCATGCATTCTACGAGAATTTCCCCAACTAATTCATCATCAGGGACACTCTTGAGTAGCTTTGCTTTTTGCGCAATCTCTGCGTAATGAGCTTTGAGGTCTGACTTCGACTCAAGCTCAGACGCATTTAACTGGATCGACAATGTAAGCATCATAAGACTTATAATAACCTTCATGACTCCCCTGCCGGTAACTTAGCATAAATTCCGATAATTTTTCGATTGCTCGAAGTTTCTGATCTGGGCTGATCATCTATATAATCACTTCCATAGTCGGTATCACTTAACTTGATTTCAATATGACCGGGAGTTTTAGATCCTGGTGTATTCTCGTAAACGATAACCGATCCAATAGGAGCGTCTTTGGGATCTGTGATTTCATAGCCATTGCCACTCATAAGGTTTACAAAGCCTTGCCTTTCAAGCGCAGGTGAAAAGTTCGAAGCGTACATGCCAGACGGGTATGAGCTGAAAAAGCCACCATCAAGCATGGCAAACTTAACATACATTAAACAGCGCCCCAATGACTCACTGGCCGGTTTTGATCCTACAATGGCCCGACGTTGATTTCGTCTTTTCACGGCACCTGAACGAACAGAAGCAACCATGTCTGTGACTGCTTGAGACTCCTGATAGGCACGGAGAGTCTCGTCTAAAACTGATGATGAGACTCGCTCAACGACTTGAGCAACTTCTCTCGTTTGCGTTTCAAGTACCTGTGGGGCACCACTGTTATTTTCAAGGCACTCAACGCATTGATCTTCACTTACAGTCGTTGCAGGAGTAGGCGTAGGAGCAGGCGTTGCTCGAACGGTTGTACTCACAACTGTTCTTGATCTCGTGGGTGATGAACTTGTGCTTCTGCTCGATCTTGGTCGATCAGGGTCGTAGAGAAACTCCCTTCTGGTATCGTAGTTTCTACGTGAAGATCCATAATCCTCACCGTAACTATAGCGGTCACTATCGCCAGTTAAGTCTTCTTCGAGCATCGAGGCAAAGCTACTAAAAGCCGGCATTAGATTTTGCATTAGCGATGGCTGTTGCTGCCAGTAATTAGGAAGCTGATAGGGTTGTTGAATTTGTGGAGGCATCATCGGAGACGCATTGAAATAATATGGCGCTACTGAAATAGGAGTAGGCATAAGACTTTGCGCACTAACGCCACCTGCAGTCATGCAAGAAAGCGTTAGGATAATAGTGCGAAGTAACTTATACAATCTTCTTCCTTACAAAATACCGCAACCAGATACACAGCCTTCATTTTCAAACACTTCAGGCTCACCTTTACATCCAGGCTTAGAATCTCCTGCATGCCTAATTACTGATAGGCCTCTAGCGTTTGAAGACTGAGCTAGAGTTGTCGTTGATCCATTTCGAATTTGATTACAAGCTTGGCGAACCTTTACTTCCAAAGTGGACATGAAGCCAGACATTTCGGGATGAGTCGCATTGAGTCTTGCTACACCAAAGTGAGCGGCTGCACCAGAATGAAGAAATTTAAAATCGAAATCACTTTTACTTAGTCTGCCACATGTATTATTTCTCGAGTGGCGTTTGAGACCAAGTGGATCGTCCCCTACTTCATCAACCATAATGACATGATTGCTGCCGATATTAATAATATCTCCAGGAACAATCGATATATTGCGATCAGCCTCGATAAAATCTAAGCATGAATTTGAAGTACTAGCTTCACGGTTAAATGCCGCTGTATTAATCATCCCAGGGTTAAACTCTTCACGTGGATTCATTTTAAGTCCCATACGTCTCAGAGCTCCGGTAATAAAACCTGAGCAGTCGATAGCACTTACTGGTTGAGAAGAACATGCGACACCACTTTTTCCAGTTCCACCGCATCTTGGTCGGCGCGCCTGGTTATCATGTAGGCTGATCGTATTGTTTGAAATACTCGGCTTTGCACCATAGCCGTAAATCGGCGGTTGTTCTAAAACATTAAAGCAACCATTACGAACGCTACTGCGATTAGCGAGGTATGGATTGTAGGCATTATATCGACTTACTCTACTTCGATCTGAAAGCGTTCTGGGACGTCCGCCAACAGGACTTGATCTTGAATTCAGGCTGTTTGAAATTGTAATATTAGGTGCCTCACAACTTTGGTACATAGTCGCCATTAAAAGCCTGGCACCCCTAACGGCATCGTTACTGCTATTAGCACTTCCAGGAGCAGCAAGACATGCTCCAGTGCCGCGGATACCTCGACTAGAACGCGCAACTGCTTGCATGGCTTCACTTCTCGCAATCTCTATAATCGAATCATCCACGTAATTGGTATTACCCTCTTCTTCCATTAAACCAATGTCCATGGCATAACCCATCAAGCGGTTAACCATACTCGTTTCTTCAGTTGGTGACGGCGTAGACTCGGGAGGTTCTATGGCCTGAGCATTAAGAGAAAGAAATAAGATATAGAAAATAGTTTTCATTATTTCTTCTCCTTTTTAGCTTTATAGCAAATTGAAGCCAGAAAATATTTTTCAGGTGACTGCATCGTGTGTGAGCAACCGTACTGTTTGTGCATAGAATCTGATAACTTCGTCGCAATTAAAATAGTGTCTTCGTGTACCTTCTCACCAAAGTCTTTAGTGCTTTTGATTTCGAAACTTACACTATATTGACCAGTAAACTCATCAACTAGCTCTAGTTTTTTAATTTTAAGTGATCTTAGATCAACTCCAACATCAAAGACACGATCGCCCTCAACGGGAGGGTTCCAAATGGGATTATGGTACTTAAGATTCTTATCGCTCAGACATTTAAACTTATAGGATAAACTAGCACCTAGCATCTCGCGCTTGATCGCTTGTTTTGCAATTTCTTCGAGCGACTGCTTTTGACAATAGTTTGCTGTAAAACTTTTTTGCGCCCAAGCACTGGAGCTAAAGAGTAAGAGCGTGATAACAATTTTAGAAAACATAAAAATCCGCCAAGTTAGCTTTATCTGATTAAGCTTATCGGACATCTACGGATTTACTAAAATTTGGGAGTAAAAAACAGAGTAACTATTAGTAATTAAAGAGAAATAATGAGCCAGCTAAAGATTTTTAGCTGGCACAAATAGTTGGCGATTATTCAACTTTCTTGATTGCCTCATCAACCATGGCCTGACGAGTTTTCTCGTCCATCCATCTTGCCTGCGCATCTTTTGAAAGTTTGTGAATTGGATCAAAATAAGTAAAGAGTTTGCCCGGCTTAACGTTAGGTGCACTCCAAACTGAAATTCCATTTTCTTCATCATAATATTCGTAACTGGCCACGTGTCGTTTGCCACCACCACCAGGTAGGTCACATACAAATGTTGGAGTATTAAAGCCCGCTGTTGTACCACGTACGGCTTTTTCTAGCTCAACCCCTTCTCTGATCGTTGTTCTAAAGTGCTCACAGCCAGGAACCATATCGTGCATATAAACGTAGTAAGGTTGAACATTCATAAATGCAAGTTTGCGAGTGAGTAGAACCATTTCTTCTACAGAGTTATTCACTCCAGCCTGAAGTACTGCTTGGTTTCTTACGATAATGCCTGCATCGAACAGGCGATCACAGGCTTGTTTGCTCCAATCAGTAATTTCGTGAGTACAAGAAAAGTGGGTGTGAACCACGACTTGCTTGCCCATATCGCGACCCATTTTGTGTAGACCCATAAGGGCTGCAAACCAAGCATCATCAGTTAAAAATTTCTGAGGATAAATGGCAACGCCTTTAGTGGCGATACGAATTCTTCTAATGTTTGGAATATTGAGCAGGCTCTCCCCTACTTCAGTCAATTGAGCGGGCGTAAGCATGGTAGCGTCGCCGCCAGAGAGAACAACATCTTCTACTTGTGGCTGGGTTTTAATATATTCAAAAACGGCTTCCCATTTCTTCTTATTAACACCGTAAGTTTCTTTTTCAACTGACTCAGTAGAACCACCAATGAGGCGTGAACGAGTACAGTATGAACAATAAACCGGGCATAAGGTCGTTGGAAGAAACAAAACTTTATCGTGGTAGCGGTGAGTAAGTTCTTCAACCGGAGAGTCTTCATCTTCGGCCAGTGAATCCTCAGCATAATACGGGTGATCAGGAAGGAACTGACTACCAAGAGGAAGGAACTGCTTACGAAGTGGATCATTAACTGGGTCGTCCCAATTAATCAGCGCAAAGATATAAGGCGTAATACGGATATTCATCGGGGTGATATGCTGTCCCTGAATCATATCGTCATAAGTTTCTTTAGATAAGCGAGCGCCTAATACTTTTTGCGCTTGATCAACTTTTCTAATTGAGTGCTTGAGTTGCCATCTAGCATCTGCAAATTCCTCTCGCGATACATCAGCGTATCCGGGAATTGCGCGCCAGAATTCATCACTTTTGAAGTGACGATGCTGCTCCATTGTTGGAGCTAGAATTTTTGTATTTTTGCCACTAGTTGTGTGAACAGAAGTTGCCATGGAATCTCCCTAAACCGATTTCCCCAAAACATTTTTTTGAGCATCAGTATTATCGCATCATTCAGACTTTATCGAGTAAGATTCGGCATAACCTACCCTAATATTTTCAAATACTTAACTATTAATTTCGCCGAAGTGCAACAGGTACAAAGAGTTTGTCTAACAGCTCAAAGCCAGCGTGGACAACTAGCGCCAGGGCACCGGCCGGTATTGCACCTTGTAAGATCATATCCTGATCATTGAGTGCGAGACCTGTAACAATAATCTGCCCCAAGCCTCCTGCTCCAATAAAAGCCGCTAACGTAGCTGTACCCACATTGATAATGGCCGATGTTTTTATCCCCGACATGATTGAAGGGCTGGCCAGCGGCAATAAAACAAAGCGAAGCCGTTGAAATTTACTCAAGCCCATCAGCTGTGCACTTTCTTTAAGTTTAATATCTATTGAAACAAGGCCTGCGTGAGTGCCTCGAACGATTGGTAATAAAGCATACAAAAAAAGTGCAATAATAGCTGGCTTTGGCCCAATACCAAAAAATGGAATGAGTAGACATAACAAAGCGAGTGAAGGAATGGTTTGAATCACTCCATTAAGACTTAATAGGAATTGGCCAATAAATTTATTTTGAGAAGCGATAATTCCAAGTGGTAGCCCTATGAAAATAGCCATTACCAAGGATAAGATCACAAGCTTAAGATGTTCTTTTGTTCTGAGTATGATTCTGTCCCAGTTCCAGGCCGGTAACAAGTTTTTTTGAATCTGTTTACCCTCAAGAAAAAATCTTGCAGCTTGAGAAAAACTTAAACCATCAAGCTCGACTAATGCATTGAGCTTGGTCATTGTTTTATTATCAATTTTTCCAACCAGGCGCGATTCAAGGACTTGCCACGTTTGCGGGAACTCTTCTTTTAGATTTGAGTTTGCTAAAAGTACGGACAGATAAGCTGGAAAGAAATTTAAATCGTCTTCCAGGATAATGAGCTTATATTTTTCAATTTTGGCATCGGTTGAGTAAACTTCAACCAAGTCTACTTTGCCATCCTCGAGTGCTTGATAAGCTAGGCTATGCTCCATGGCCTTAACATCTTTTAACTTAAATCCATAATGCCTCTGAAGTTTAACTAGCCCATCTCCTCTTTTCATGAACTCGTGTGAAAATGCAGCTGGAATATTATTATGAGTATTTAGCTGGGAAAGCTTACTTAGATTAAGCTCTCTTAGCAGAGAGTCCTTTATCGCAAGCGCGTAGGTATTATTAAAGCCTAAGCTCTCACTCATCGTTAGGTTTTGATTTGCGAGCTTTTCATTCAAACGTTTATAGTCCTTAAGACTGGAGTCTTTTAAAATACTCTCTGAGATAGTACCGGTGTATTCAGGATAAAGATGAATTTCACCTTTTGTTAAAGCCTGAAATGTAATTCCGGTCCCGCCTAATCCAAATCGTCGTTCTACGTCTGCTTCGCCGACGGACTCCGCTATTTGCGCAACTATTTCAGCCAGAATATAGCTTTCGGTAAAGTTTTTTGATCCAACTTTCAGAGTTTTCGCCTGTGCACTACTCATCAAGAGAATAAAAATGGCTAATATTTTCATGCAATAACTCTTTTCATCGGTGTTTGCGCTTGAACAAAGTCGCGTACAAAATCATTCCGTGGATTCTCTAGTAATTCTTCAAAACTGCCCTGTTGAACAATTCGCCCTTGATCAAGAAGTGTAATCACATCACCAAGAAATGAAGCAACATGAAGATCATGAGTAACGAGAACAACAGTTTTGTTCTATTTTTTAAAAATACTTTTTAGATGCCTTTGCAGATTCATGCGAACAACTGGATCGAGCGCCGACAGCGGTTCATCTAATAAAATAATAGGCTGATCCAAAATTAGCCCTCTTAGTAGTGCGACTCGCTGTCTTTGACCGCCAGAGATCTCATGGGGGAAGCGCTTTAATTGCGGAATGGTCAGATCAATTGCCGCAGCAAAAGCTTCGAGACGTTCAGTCGCTTTTGCTATATCAAGCCCTCTGATTTTCACAGGAAGTAGAACATTATCTATTCCATTCAAATGAGGAAGTAATCCTCCCTCTTGAATGACATAGCCAATCATATCTGAAATCTCTCGCTTGGAGAGACTCGAAACCAGTTTGTTGCCAATTGTGACTTCTCCCTGGTCAGGGCTTGTCAGTCCGGCAATCATTCTAAGGAGAGTTGTCTTACCACAACCACTTGATCCCAATAAAATATGTGTTTGTCCGGTCGCAATAGAAAGAGTCAGTCCAGGAATGACCTGCGTCGCCCCAAAGCTCTTGTGAGCATCATTAATTTCAATCATGAAAAGATTATCCCCATTCTTAGACCATATGTCTCGGCGGCAAGCTTCACCTATTATAACTTATATTGGCAACAAGGCTGCTCAGTCTTTAGAATAGAGATATAAATGGAGTTATTATGTTATCTCGTCTGATCATTTTCATCAGTCTTTTGCCAAACCTCGCCTTGTCTAAAGTTGACTGGAGTAGCGAGCTAGCTATTTCTTCAAATGCGACTTACGTAGAAAGCTCAACCCAACAAGCACGTAGTTTTGGCGTTATCCCCGAGCTTAAACTTTCCGTTACAATCAAAGAGAATTTAATTTTTCATTCAAAAGCATCGGCGATTTTAGAAACAGGATCATTCAAAGGCACGTTAGTCGATGAGTTTAAGCCAGATCAACAAGTGCTACTTAACTATGGATACTTCTCGTACAAACCCTTCTCTTTGAGCCAGATTGAATTTGGTGCCCTACCGATGAACACAAGAGCACCACAGATATTAATTGCCAGTGGTCGTTTTCTAGGAGCTGAACTTTTACAAAGTATTCCGCTATGGGGCGAAGCCAAGTTGAACTTATACGCTTTAAGTGCAATTCCCTCGAATCAAGAATTAACCAACCGATTAGGTGGAGTCTCTGAGGGGACCCCAGGTTATCAACAACTAGGACTAGACCTGAATCTTCCGGGAGATTTAGTCGCAATCGGTTTTAAAGCTTTTGCGTGGAACTATAATAATGTGACAGGAAATGTAGCCTATCAAAGTGGATTTATGGGTAATCAAACTCAAGGAATCGGAAGCAGTAATACAAGGTTTTCTTATGAGTATGAAGGCCTAGGTTCAAGCCTTCAAATCAAAGGCGAGACGCAAAGCTTTAAATGGGGCCTGACCACTGACTTCATCTATAACGACGCCGCACCAGATACTAGAAATCAAGCGCTTAGAGTAAGTCCATCAGTTACTGTGAGCGACCATCAAATAAGTCTTTCATGGTTTGAAATTGAAGCGGATTCAGCCATTGGCTACTACAATGAAGCTAGTTACGGGCACACCAATAGAACTGGCATATCTCTAGATTATTTCATGCCACTAGGCAAAGAGGAATCTTTTGGTCTTAGCATGGCTAGAAGTAAAACCTTAAAAGCGACCTTACTTCAATCTGATCAAGATGTTTTGAAGATGTGGTGGCGTCTCCAACTAAAATAAACTGAGTTAAAATATGGACAAAGATCAATCAACTACGCCCGTCACCTACCGTCGCCATGAACGCACATGCGATGTTTCGCGACTCTCTAGCGGCGTTGCAAAGCTTAGTGGTGACAATATTCATGATATCGCCTTTGGGCTTGGTATTGCGCATGCACGAGACAGATCGCTTCAAATGGAAATGGCCAGACTTGCAGGGCAAGGAAGATTGAGTGAATGTCTAAAGTGTGATGATGAAACTGAAAGTATCGATATTTTTATGCGCGAAATGGGCATGGCCTATGAAGCAAAAAAAGAAGTTTCTCAAATCTCAACGATAGCAAATGACTATTTGCAAGCTTACGCAGATGGTGTCAATTATGTTTGGGAGAATGAAAAAACACCATGGGAGTTTAAGCTCGTTCGACATAAGTTAGCGCCGTGGAAGCCTGAACACAGCCTTCTAACAATTAAGCTCATGTCCTATATTGGGCTTGCTCAGACTCAAGAAGATATCGAAAGGCTCATCATACAGTCTGTAAGGGATGGGATAGATCTCACCAAACTTAAAAGTCTCTTTTCTCCACATCTTAATGAGCTAAGTTCAAAGCGAATTGAGTATTTGCGAAATGTGAAATTTCTAAGATCAAGGCTTCCTATTGAAATTAAAACATTAAGTTATTTACCTAAACTCATTGCCAGCAATAACTGGGTTATAGCGCCAGCGAAATCAAGTTCAAAAAAACCCATCACGTGTTGTGATCCACACCTAGAGGTGAATCGCTTACCTGCTGTCTGGTATGAGCTGCACGCAAAAACACCAAAAAACTTCTTTTTGGGTGCCACAATGCCAGGAGTTCCAGGCCTTATCATGGGGAGAACAAAAGAAATATCATTCAGTTTCACCTATGGTTTTATGGATATGGTTGATTTTTTTATTGAAGATATTCGCGATGGAAAAGCCATTCATGAAGATGGTGAAAAAGAACTAAATCTAAGAACAGAGACAATTAAGAGAAAAGGTAAAAACGATTTACTGCATAAAATATTTGAAACACAGTCTGGTGTTCTTGAAGTACCAGTTGCCAATAAGATTGAAGATGGACTCTACCTATCTCGCGCTTGGACCAACCAAAAAGGTGGAACAGGCGATCCCGTTGAAGCCATAATGGGCATACAAGAGTCCGTCACCGTTGAAGAGTTTAGAACTCATGCTGCCAAAGTTTCAATTTCATGTAACTGGCTGGTAAGTGATAGCTTAGGACAAATTCTCTACCAACAATCTGGTCGTGCCCCTTTAAGAAGTGGTAGCGGATTAGTTCCACTCGAAGCTTGGATTAAATCAAATCTATGGCAAGGCATCGTTGATCCAAGAGACCTTGAAACGATACGAAACCCCAGTGAAGGTTATCTTTGCAGCGCTAATAACTTAATCGAAAATTCAGGTCCCCATCAGGTGCTTAACCTGCCAATGGGACCCTACCGCCATGATCGCATAAGAGACGTACTTAGCGGTTTAACACAAATAGATCCGCAAAAAATGATGACGTTGCAAAATGATCTTTATTCATTACAAGCAGAATTATTTTTAGCAGTCTTTGAAGGCGATTTTCCACAGACACCACTTGGTCGCTCACTTTCTCAATGGGATCGTTGTTATAATTTAGAAAGTGTCGAAGCAACTTTATTTGAAAATTTTTATCGAAATCTATTAAGTGAAGTTTTTGGAGATAATTTCTTTGGTAAAGACTCATTGCTTTTCCTGCAAAATGAAACTTCTACAATCACAGATTATTATTATTTATTTGATCAAATTCTTTTAAGTGATGATGAGGAAACACTAGAGCTTTGGTTTGGTGGTGCTCAAAAGCGCAAGGATATTTTTCAAATTTGTTTATCGCGAACATTATCTCAATCTAATTCCTATCAACTATTACCATGGGGAGAAACAAATACTATTTCCATGGATCATCTTTTTTTCCAAGGCAGGCTTCCAAAGTTTCTAGGCTTTGATCAACCAAAACTTGGGCTTCCAGGCGGACGAGCGACTATTGTTCAAGGCGCAGTTTATAAAGCTCATGGTCGCGCTTCAAGTTTTGCACCTTCTTGGCGTATGATTGCAGATATGTCAGACGAAAAGATTTATACCGTTTTAGCAGGAGGAGTCTCCGACAGACGCTTTCACTCGAGCTATAAATCGGAAATATCGAATTGGTTGGCCGGACGCTATAAGACTATTCAACTGTAAAAAGTTTAGACACTTTCACATTGATATCCAACAACTTAGGTGCTGCCTAAGATGGATCAAAGCTTGCACATTATAAACGTTATGAATGTGCGTTATTTACTCCATAAAGTGCTTACAATCACTTTTGGAACCTTTCTATTTAGTTGTAGCAATAATATTCAAGAAGTGAATATGGATGAAGCTGCGACTTTTTTAGTATCAGAGATCACGGCTAATTCAGAACTTATCTCACACCCGCAAGTGCCAGCAATCAAAGAAGCCAGCTTTATCAATTATAAGGCCTGTCTGAAAGATGCAGCCGTTCAAGCAGCCTTAGTTGGTGAACAGTTTAAAGTCGAAATAAATAACGAATCAAAATTGCTCACAACTGACGGTGATGGTTGTCTCGCATGGTCAAATGCTATCGTTTTTCCATGGATGAAAAATGAAACGTGGATGAAAGATGAGCTTCACATCACAGCAACACAAAATCATCTTGGAAAACGTACTGTACAAATTTATGTCAATCCTTGGCTTTCAGGCTCATCCGCCGTTATGGACGGTAGATATAAAAAACCAGCAATCGAAAGCATTTCAAGAGAATCTCTAGTATCAGGCATAGATGGTTTAGGCTCATCAGACAGTAAGCTTAGACTCACCCGACTAGACTGGGAAGTTGTCAGAAAAAGAGGTAGGGCCAGTACAACAGTTATTGACTGGAAGTTGAAGGCAACGCCTGTACTTGAGCGACTCAATATCGATGGACAAATCAAGCGTGAGACACTCGAAAGTGGCAGTGCTGAAATTAAGCTTACATTAAAGAGACAAAAATTTGATTCTTCTCTTAGTAATTTCTCAACTGAATTAATCAAGAGCATCAGCTGGCAAGGCGGAGAGATTAAGCTTCAAGGCGAATTTGTTATTGAAACAGAACTACTACCGGCACTTGGTGATCAGTCTTACTTAAGTATAGATTTCGCTTTGCCTGGTTCATTACCAAACACAAAAGGTAGCTTGGCCCTTGATGGTATTGAGAATGAAATTGCTCCTGAACTAGTGGATATGAGTGACATACAGGTTCAAGGCGATATCACTCAAAGTAGTGAAGTTCTCGATATTTTGGGTGAACTCAATATATCTAGCTTAAAGTTAGTTAACGAAAGTGATAGGCAAGACGGTTACCTATTAGACCAAAATCTAAATCTTAGCATCACCAAGACCTATAGACTTGAGTTCTCTCCCAAAGCTGTGCTTCCGGGTGAGACAGTGATGGGAACATTGCCACGCGCTCTAACGCAAGGAAGTCTTAATCTAGAAGTCTATCTTTATTCCCCTAAGGTTTCAGAGGCCAACTTCGATGAACCAGACCTAAGTCAGTTCTCTTTAATATCAAAAACTAGCAAACAGGTGTCTATTCGTCCTGACGGACTTGTGACCAGCTCCATTAGTTTACCAATGGCCGTATCCACGACTCCCCTACTGAGACTTAAAAACTTATTGGTAATCAAAGCAACTCCAAGCGGGAGCATCGAGAACATTCGTGAATCAATTGTATCTGCGAGTGTGTACCCTTTGGCCGAAACCAATAGCGTAACAGCTTCACTGCAAAGTTCTTCGCAGATCTACTCAAGTCTTGAGCGAGACTCAAGTCAATCAACTCTAGGGCTACAAAAGAGAACGGCCTTATCGCTCGATCTTTACGAGAAACACTTAAAATTTCTGGCACAAGCACAAGGTGATACATTACAGCGAAAAAGCTTAGCTCAATTATCACAAGAAAGAGTTTCGGCGAAACTTGTTCAACTTACCAATGGCAGCGCTGCAAACTTTTCGCTAAGTGACCTTAGAACCCTAATGAGCACAAGGGCCAAGCCAAAGCAAACTCTAGCAAAGTTATGTCAGCAATTTTATGAACTACCATCTACATCGAGAGAGTTTAACTGGGGTAGTTTTGATGACGTGCTTGAGGGTGGCGAAGAATGGAAAGCCTGTGTAGAAAACCCTAAGGCGTTTTTAAACGTTTCTCCCTCAACTCACTTGATCGAGCTTCTGCAAAAAGAAAGTTTAAATGATATTGCGGTAACCAGACCTAAATTCATATCCCAGGCCCGCGGCGATATTTTCCGTGGTGTAGGCTATTTCGCCTCTTTTGGAGATCGCACGAGTGAGGGTTCAGGAGAAAGAACCGGACGTACGATTGAATCTAATATGGGCTTTCAGTTATCAATTCCGTTTATTTCTAAGGCCGGAATTGGAGACTATCACTCCTATGCGACTTATCAAGCAAAAGAAAAGGCACAGATGCAAGCCTCTTTTGAGAGACAGTACACACAACAAAAAGATATCGAGCTCGAATACAATCGAATTACTCTAGAGTTCTTGGCAAAAATAAAGCGTTGCCTGCATGTTGCAAATGCCCAAGAGAAAAAGAGTTTATTAGTATGTGAAGATGATGATCGACTTTCTAGAGTTCAAGAGAACTGGTATTTCATTGGAGATACCAGACTGAACAAAATTGGTGTTATTACCAATGCAAATATGGACTCTGATATTGAAATGGCACAGATCATTCGCGGCGAGGCGGCCTTTAAGAATATCTGGGGCGAATTTAGAGAAGAGGATCGCGCACTCGTTTTAGAGCGCCTTGATGGTGATCGCCAAGGTATCCTGCAAACACCTATTACAGAGCAGCTCAAGATTGGACAAATTCCAGTCGGCGTTGGCTTTCCTGGACTAATTACGCCATACTAGGCACATGATTACACTGCACCACCTTGAAAACTCTCGCTCTCATCGTATCCTCTGGCTTTTAGAAGAGCTTGAGCTCAAGTATGAGGTCATAGAATATAAGCGCAATAAGCTGACAATGTTGGCACCTAAAGAGCTCAAAGATATTCACCCTCTAGGCAAATCACCAGTCATCACCGACCAAGGTAAAACTATCGCAGAGTCAGGGGCGATTATCGAATATCTTGTCGAAGAATACGACAAGAAGGAAAGATTTAAGCCTCAATCAAGAGATGGCGCCTTGGAATATCGCTACTGGCTTCATTATGCAGAGGGGTCATTGATGATGCCTCTTATGATGACTCTTCTTTTTGCAAAGATAGAGGCTTCTCCAATGCCATTTATCGTAAAGCCTATTGTAAAAGGACTATCAAAAACAGTCCGAGCCTCTTTTATTACCCCGCAAAGAAATCTTCACTTAAATTTTTTAAATGAACATTTAGGAAAGAATAAATGGTTTTGTGGAAATGAATTTAGCGCTGCCGATATTCAATTAAGCTTCCCTATCGAATCCGCATCACATTTCAAAGGTTTTACAAAGGATTTCCCAGCACTGATTTCTTTTTTAAAGCAAATCAAAGAACGTCCAGCTTATCAGAAGGCCCAAGCTGTTGGCGGCGAGCTCAAATCATTCATTTAATGATTTACATTTATTATCGGGATCAACGAAAGCTTTACAGTCGAGGTAAACTTGAGAGTTTGGCTCCCAAGGACCATTGCCTGCAGATGAACGCAAGCAATCTTTAAGGTCTCGACATTCGCGACTGACTATTGTTGTTGCAGGTCCATCTTCGAATATCTGATAGCCCTGCTGTTCTAAGTTGGCGGCTTGTTCCAGAATTTGAGAGATTTCATGGATACCATCAGCAATAGCATCTTCTTCTTCCGAAAGTTCTCTGTAACGAACAACGGCTTCCCAACTGCCAAGGATCAAGAAATAGATTCCAAGCCCGGCACTATAAGTTTTTCGAATCAATTCGTAGCGCTCTCTTACACCTAAGTTAAGGCCAAAGCGGCCAGCCGAATATTCGGCGAGGAAGGTATCAACTTTTGCAAGATTAGCCTCTGATAATCCATCTTTTAACAACGAGTCTGCTAGGTCTTGTGGCAGTCGCAAACGATTAAGTTTAGGGATTGCAAGTGGTGGCATACCAAACGCGATGGGTAAATTGAATATTGAAGTAGACAACGATTTGCCTAGCGAAGAATTAGTAAATCTTCTAACGCTGTTTTCGGGGTTTTCCAAGAGTGCATATTTTCGACCGGCCTTAACAAGTCCAAGCCTTACAATCTCTTCTTGCATTAGCAGCTGTATTGCTTGTGCCTTGGCGTGCTCTCCATTAAAAATAGATTTATAGCGCTCCCAGCGACCAAGCCTAGCGACAAAGATTTCTGCCCATATATTTTCATAAGCTTCTAAACTAAAGCGCGAAGGTTTATCGAGTTGCTTTAAAAGTGATGCAATTTTCCCACGCTTTAATCTATCCATGGCAGCGTAATCGACAGCATCAAAACCACGAGTAACCAAAACAGCTTCCATTAAGCCTAAAGTTTCTTCCATTGTTTCAGGTACGATTTCATCCAGGGTCCTTCCATTATTAAGCTCATCGATATAGCGGGCCGTGGCCGAGGCAACATCATCAACACTAAATTGTTTGAGATTCGGTCTTGGTACTCTTCGAAGAAATCCAAGCCAAGGTGATTTAGCAACACTGGATACAATTCGGAAAGCTTGCATACAGCCGGCCCATAAAGAAGCTGGACTTCGATCAAGTGGACGACTTTGACCATGCCAAAGTTGAGACGTACCCAAAACGGTTAATATAATAAAAGCTGGCAAGAGTTTCTTCACATCTCCTTATCGGTAAATACAAGAGAAAATTGATAGAGAATCAACTGTTTAGGGCCAAAATAAGTGTCTAAACTTTTGACACTCTAGAGCTAATTCTTCTTATAACTTACTGAAATGACAATCATCATTTGGCATCATTTGTGCTTCTTTAAATGCCAAAGACTAATTAATGAAAGTGAGCATCTTATGTTATTCAAAAAATTTATGGCGATAAGCCTATCATTCTTACTCCTAGGCACGACGACTCTGAGTGCACAAGGGATGAATAAGTGTGCTTTCATGCTGACTAAGCAAGAGCGTATTAAGGAAATGAAAGCAGCGCTTGCCTCGATGCAAGAGTTGCAAATTGAACGTACAAAAGCGCGTGAAATTCGCGATATGTTAGTCGATACATCTGACTCAAGGGAGATTGCTCTATTGGCTGAGTCACTTGATGAAGAAGCTGCAGCTCTACAAGCGGAAGGTAGGTTCAATCGCAATATGGCCATCGGTGGCGGCGTAGGTTCAGTTATACTGGCCGGGTTACTTATTAAGCGAATGAAAGCTTCGGCCGAAGGCGCAACAGTTACGGCCAAGCTAATGAGCGCGATTAAAAACTCAAATAAAGCGGCCATTGGTAAAATTCTTTCGAGTGCTTTTATCGTAGCGATTACATCGACTTTCTGGTTCGGGAGTCGTATGAGTGAGATCAGTGATCAAAGGGAGTTTCTGATCTCTCTTGTCATTAAACTTAATGCCTTAAAAGATCTAGCAGACACTATTGTCGGATTAGAAGAAGAGATTGAACAAGAAGAGATTTCGTTTGCAATGCGACTAGAAGAGTTGCGAAGCGAAGGTCTAGTAGACTACAATCAAGGTGAAATTGTTTGCCTGTGAGTTCAATTGATAAACGGTGTTCTAATAGAGCTTGAAAAAATTAAAGACCCATACTCTGGTTTAGGGCAGTTTTGTTTGCACCTAGGCCAGGCTATCTCAAAAAATAATTCAACGCTATCCATTGCAGCTCTTCAAAGCCAGGACTCCGCCGAGACTGGGCTGATTAAAATTCCAGAGCGTCGAACTTGGCATAAGTTTTTTCCACCAAAAGCGAAACTTTGGCATCTCACCCATCAAGACTCACGATATACTCCGCCGCTTAATTCTCCTTATATTTTGACGATTCATGATCTTAATGATCTTGTTGAAAAGCCCGAACAACGTCTCATCACCGAAGCAAAGATTCAAAAATTAGTCTCACATGCGCAACATCTTGTTTGTATTTCAGAGTTCACTAAAAAAGAAGTTCTCAGCAATTTTAAAGTTACGACTGATATTAGCGTCATTCAAAACGGTGTCCCCTCTCTTTATGGTCATCAAGAGCCAGCCCGGCTGCCTGGTAGGCCTTTCTTTTTTAATATTGGAACAGTTTTAAGGAAAAAAAACACACATGTTATTCAAGACCTGGCACTGCTTATGCCGGATTTTGATTTTATCATTGGCGGTTCACTCACATCTGATTATGCAAAAGACCTCTTGAGTAAAGAAATGAAGAATGTTTTTTTCGTTGGCACAATCAGTGATCAAGAAAAAAACTGGTATCTTGAAAATTGCCAAGCGTTCTTATTCCCTTCACTGCTTGAAGGTTTCGGCATTCCCATCGTAGAGGCCATGTCTAAAGGTAAACCTCTTTTTCTCTCCACAAAAACATCTGTCCCTGAAACCGGTGGTCCAGATGCTTATTATTTTGAAAGTTTTGAAGCGACACAAATGAAGCTGATTATAGAAAATGGTTTAAATGACTTTGATGAAAGTAAAAAGAAAAGACTTATTGAGCGTGCCAAGACTTATAACTGGAATACGGCCGCCAAAGCCTATCTTAAAATTTACAATGATCTTCTAATTTAAGTATTGCTGTTCAAAGTTGTTTTTCGATCGATCCTTTCGGACATTCTTCTTTGTATACATATTCAGCTTCACCAGCGTTCGGTAACAGGCTTCACTTACAGCAATGACAAAACCAACCTTCCCCTGCTTCCAGGATTTGGCATAGATTTGAAAAAAGGTTCCAAATAGCGTCGCCAACACCACAAAGGCACTAGCATTTTTGCCACGATCAAGTTTTTCTTCAGCAACTAAGACAATAAATCTCGGTAGCTTTTTGATCCAGTCATCAATTCCATAATGAGGCCAATGTAAAATGCGCATCTCTTTTGGAAACTCTCCCATTTCGGGGTCACCGACTTTGGCCAGGCGACCATCGATGAGATGCTCATGGTGATTGCCACCGGTATAACGAATATGTTTTGTTTGAAATAACCGTTCCTGATAATCAGATTTTCCATAAGCATATTCGATAGCTTCACCTTCGAAGTATTCCGTGCGCACAATACGGTAAAGTTTTTTGGCTTGGGGCAGTTGAATGATTCGAGAAATTTCATTAATCACTGCTTCAGACACTGCCTCGTCGGCGTCCATCATGAAGCACCATTTGTGAGTAGCCTTCTCAATAGAGAAATTTCGTTGCGCAATAAATCCAGGCCAAGGGTTTTGGAAAACTTTCACATTCGGATATTCTTTTGCAATCTCTATAGTGGCATCGCTACTTCCACCGTCGACAAGCACAACTTCCTCAAAAGCAGTAAGTGAGTCAAGACATCTACGCAAGGAGTACGCAGCATTTTGGGCAATGATAAGAACTGATACTGATAGCTTGGACATAGGACTCAACTTTACCTTACAATAATGCTCGAACCAAGATTTATTCGGAGGTCTCTCATGCGCACTGCGCTTTTTTCACTGCTCTTTTTATTCACGTCATGTGGTATTCAATCTATTCCTGAGTCAAAAAATGAAGTTGAGGCTACTTGGGCCGAAGTTCAAAACCAATACAAAAGACGTGCTGACCTAATTCCAAACCTGGTTGAGACGGTCAAAGGTTACGCCGCTCAAGAAAAAGATACGCTCACAGCAGTTGTTGAAGCTCGCGCTAAAGCAACTCAAAGTAATATTTCTGTCGATAATCTAAACGATCAGACTTTGCAGCAATTCTCAAAGGCTCAGCAAGGCCTATCCAGTGCCCTCTCGCGATTGATGGTAGTGGTTGAAAAGTATCCCGACCTCAAATCGAATGAGAACTTTAAACAGCTTCAATTTCAACTTGAAGGCACAGAAAATCGCATCACAGTAGCTCGTAATCGTTATATTGAATCTATCAAGAATTTTAATAATAAAGTCACTGTGCCGCCAAGCTCATGGACAAATAGTTTGTTCTACCACCATAGCAAAATGCCACAATTTCAAGTCGAGAATCTAGAGCAAGTTCAAGATGCTCCAAAGGTTAACTTTTAATGCGAATTTTTCTCTCAATTTTACTTTTATCTTTTTCACTTAGCGCCCGAGAGATACCAGCCCTAAGCGGACCGGTTATCGATGAAGCAAAGGTTTTTACAACCGATCAAAAATGGCAACTCTCCAGCGTACTAAAAAATGTTAATGAGAAGTATGGCATCCAACTCCAGGTCTTTATAGCGAGCGACATGGATGGAGATGCCATTGAGAATTTCTCTATTCGCGCAGTAGACAAATGGAAACTTGGGTCTGCCAAAGGCGACAACGGCTTACTCCTGGTTATGGCCATGGCAGAGAAAAAGATTAGAATCGAAGTTGGTCAAGGGCTTGAGGGTGTTGTCACAGATGCTCAAGCAGGAATACTTATACAATCCTTAACACCGTACTTTAGACGCGGTGATTTTAGCACTGGTATTTTAGTAGGAGTAAATGGACTGCTCGGCCTAGTTGGGGTTCAAACTCAATCAGCCTCTGTCGGTATGAATAAACAAACGAAGAAAAAGCCAATTGGTATTTTCTCTTTAGCTTTTCTCGTTATCTTTTTTATATTCGAAATGCTCACCAGAAGACGTCGCGGCTCGGCCCTCTTCTATGGCGCCATGCTTGTCGTCTGACTTTCATCTTCTTCGCGCTCGGGCGGTTTTTCCGGCGGCGGCGGAGGCTGGTCAGGTGGTGGTGGCGGCTTTTCAGGCGGCGGCGCCAGTGGGGGTTGGTAATGAAAAAACTTTCTAAAGAATTCATGGCCGATATAAAAAATCTGGTCACTGACATCGAAGCCAAGAGTACAGGTGAGATCGTTCCTGTCATTCTTGAAAGTAGTGATAGCTACCCTTCTGCACATTTTCGCTGGGCCTTGCTATTAAGCTTAATCGCACCGGTACTGCTCTACATGTCACCACTTACAATAAGCGATCCTATTTGGTTTATGGCCTCTCAGGGCATTGCTGCAACCCTTGGCTTGATCATCGCTTTTCATCCAAAGTTGAAGCGCTTCATGCTGAGTAAAAAGCAAATGAATGAAGAAGTTTATCAGCGAGCGCTGCAGGCTTATTTCGAACACGGAGTACATACAACCAAAGATAGAGACGGTGTTTTGATCTTCATCTCAAACTTTGAGCATCGTGCTCATATTCTGGCAGATATTGGGATTGCTGCTAAGGTTGACGAGCAAACCTGGAAGGCAATTCTCAATAAAGCCCTAATCGATTTGAAAAATCGCGACCTACCTAAAGCGCTAACCGGTCTAGTTCGTGAAACAGGCGAGCTTTTGACTCAGGAATTTCCAAGAAACACGCAGGAAAATGACAACATCAAGCAAAGTGAACTCGACGACGGGGTGCGTACCGATTAAACTAGTTTCATGGAAAGTTCGACCAAATCTATTTTAGAGGAAACCCTGTTTGTCTGGTCAGTCATTCACAATACTGTCGTCAAACTTAAAAATGGTTCCATCATTGGTCGAAGCCACCCTCCTTTTGAAGGCGATCAATACCTCGATAAAGAACATTTGGAGTTTCAACTAGAGGCCGGCACTTGGCACGTCCTAGGCAAAGAAACGACTAACGGTACTCAGCTTAATAACGATGACCTGGACGCTGGAACCAAGATTGCGCTAACAACTTTTGATGTTCTTTTGGGTGGAGATCAAATCATTGTTGTCCTAGGAAAAGACCTGGTTAAGATTAGCGAGCGCGAAGAATTTCTTAAGAGCATCAAACTCACTAGCGACAAGTACGCTGAACAAATCAAGACCATTCAAACAAGATCTGTTGCATTTTTTAAGCTCGAGTATCCAAACTTCGTTAAATTGATTAAAAGAACAGAACTACAAAAGAAAATTGAATTGGCTCAAGCTAAAAAGCAAAATGATCTCAAGCCTTTTGATGAGCGCATTGCACAACTTAAAGCGAAGCGAGATAAGATTGAAAAAGCTTGGAATGAAAAAATTAACGAATTTACAAAAGCTGCTTCCAATTTTAAGGACGAATAATGAAATTTAATTACCGCCCAACACGTACTGAGGCATTTTTCTATGCCATTTTGATACAATTTTGTCTTTTTGGTCTGTACTTCGCTCATACTAATCTTGAATATTTTGAGTCAGTCTTTGTGGTTGAAGATGGTTTAGTAGAATGGCTTACTGTTGTCTGGCTTCTACTCACAGCAGGTCTATGCCTTAAGCGATTCGTGACCCTACAAGGAAAAAGGCCAAAGTTCTTTCTCGCTATGCTCTTAGTCTTTTCTGCCCTATTCATTTTTGGCGCCGGTGAAGAGATTTCATGGGGACAAAGACTACTTAATGTTGAAAGCTCTGAATTTTTCCAGACCCATAATGCCCAAGGCGAAACTAATCTTCACAACTTGGTAGTGAGCGGTAAAAAGATCAACAAGATGATCTTTGGCCTAACTCTTGGCATCCTCATCGCTATCTACTGCTTAATTCTTCCAACTTTGGCCAGAAAATATAAGCCAGTCATGAAGCTGGTTCAGAAATTCGCCATTCCACTTCCACGTGGCCGCCAAGTTGTGATGTACTTGCTACTTTTTCTACTCGTTGAAATTAATCCTTCGCCAAAACGTGGGGAGCTTATTGAGTTTGGCGGAACTTTATTATTCTTTTTAATGTTTCTTAATCCATGGAATAGAAGATCGTTCCAGCTCGAACAGAACAACCACCACCATGGTAAGCGCTACAATAATGGGCCAAGGAATAACCAAAGACGCGGTAACTATCGTCCACGTGCCAACCATAACAAGAACCAGAACTCCAAGCCTGCTACTTCAAATAGCTGAAATTGCGATTCCTATGCCTAGGTAAGATTTTCTTTACCTAGGTTTTAAAAAGCTTAGCTATAATTGGTCCTATGAAAAGTTTAATACTCTTAATGCTTTTTTCCACTCCTCTTATAGCTTCCACTCTTGGGGAAGCGCCAGGAGTATCAGACAACCCCTTTCCCATTACATGTTCGGTAACTCATAGTGACTGGCTATCAACAGTAAGTTGTATCGACCAGTTGACGTCTGAACAATACAGCCACAGTGTTGAGCCTATTCAACTTAATGATCTCATCGCACGCCTAAGGGAAAACGGCGCCGTTTTTGATGAAGAAAGATATAACGGCCAACTAATTACAAGTGCCGTACTTCGTTCCGATGAAATGGGTAATTTTAAACCACTCTGTTTTGAGCAGATTCGCTACACGTCCTCAGAGTTTAATCGATTATCTAGAAGTAGCAGTGATCTCTCGAGAGCTCGCGCAATTGCTACAGCTCTTAAAGATGCTGGCGTTTGCTCGCAAGCAATTCAGCGGGACACTACTGGACTTAATATTGATGTCAGCAATAATGATCAACTATTGCAACACTTCCTCTGTATCGCTAACGGTGAATCGACCTTTGGTCGCGGCGCCGATAATATCGGAATGGGTGGACGCGGACCGTTTGGCATTCATCCAACTGAGCACACTGGTCGAAATGGAATTTGCTCAGGACTAAGTCCAATTGTCACCGCCGAAGAAACAGCCTCTGCCAAACGCAACAGAACAAAAGCCCAGCGTGGAGCTTCTTATGAGAACGCGACGGTAAGGCGAGAAAATGCCAGATGTGCCCTTAGGCTCTACAGCAGAAATAATTACCGCGACTGGGGAAGATCAAACACCAGTTGGGGTACCAATCACGAATGTTCGGCCTCACAACGAGCTCGCTTCAATTTTGAAAGACAGCTAGGTGAAGCTGCTTGCTGTTCTGAAGCCTGTAAAAGACGAGTTCGTGGCAATAGAACAACATCACTTTAGGCCAATTCAAAAACTTTCAAACACCAGCCAGGAGATTTCTCTTTTGGTTGGTGAACTTCACTAGAGACTTCCTTCCAGCGATCAAGATTAATGTCGGGAAATACAGCGTCCGCCTGCCCTTCAAAATCCACGTAACTTATATACAGTCTTTGCGCGTGCGGCATAAAGAGATTGTAAATCTCAGCCCCACCAGCAATGAAAACTTCACTCTCGCCCCGCTGAGCGCATAGCTCAAGAGCCTTAGAAGCGGCATCAACACTATCGACACCGTCCATTTTTTTTCGCCCGCGCGTAAGCACAATTGTTTTTCTGCCAGGCAGTGGTTTGCCAATACTCTCAAACGTTTTACGCCCCATCACTAAGTGATGGCCCAACGTTGTCTGCTTGAAATGTTTGAAGTCCTCTGGGATATGCCAAGGAATTTTTCCTTCAAAGCCGAGCTCGCCGTTTTTTCCAACTGCAGCAATAAGTGAAACGATCATTAAGAATAACTCCCGAAGTGAAGATCAAATGTCATACAGCGACTTTGCCCTTGATGTGTGGATGTGGGTCATACCCAACCAGCTCAAAATCTTCGAAGTTAAATTCAAAAATATCTTTTACATCAGGATTAATTTTCATCTGCGGAAGCGCTCGTGGTTCACGCGACAATTGCAACTGCGCCTGCTCGATATGATTGGAATAAAGATGAGCATCACCCATAGTGTGCACAAAATCCCCAAGCTCATAGCCACACACCTGAGCAATCATCATAGTAAGAAGCGCATAAGAAGCGATATTAAATGGTACGCCTAAGAATATATCGGCCGAGCGCTGGTACAGCTGACAAGACAACTTATTATTGGCGACATAAAACTGCATGAATGAGTGACACGGCGGCAGCGCCATCTTATCGACATCGGCCGGGTTCCAAGCCGTCACGATATGGCGACGGGAATCAGGGTTTTTCTTAAGCCCTTCAATCAATTGTTTAATTTGATCGACCTCTTTTCCATCCGGTGTTTTCCAGTGGCGCCATTGATAACCATAGACTGGGCCTAGATCACCTTTTTCGTCGGCCCATTCGTCCCAAATGGAAACGCGATTCTCTTTTAGAAATTGAATATTGGTATCACCTTTTAAAAACCACAAGAGCTCAACGATGATCGAGCGCAGATGACATTTCTTGGTTGTGACAAGTGGGAAGCCTTCGGCCAAATTATAGCGCGCTTGATAACCAAATACTGAACGCGTGCCAGTGCCGGTGCGATCACTTTTGTCAGCACCGTTTTCTAAAACGTGTCGCATAAGATCTAAATATTGTTTCATGAATGTCTCCGGGCGTGTGTGTATTATAATTCTGGCAAACCAGCGACAGCTTGTCTAAACTTGCTGCATGACAATTAAACTAGGCTTAGAAAAACTTATTTCCGACAAAAAGACTCAAGACTTGATCCTTGGTCAATTTGGCTATCTCTGTCACAGCGCCAGCGTTGATCAAAACCTTGTCCTCGGGGTTGAAAGCCTCATTAAGGTTTTTGGTCAGCGCCTCCATAAAATCTTTGGACCACAACACGGCTTCGTTACTGACGTCCAAGACAATATGGTTGAGACGCACGATTTCAAACATCCCTATTTTAATCGCGTCATTCACTCGCTTTATGGTGAAACCAGAATCCCAACCGATGAGATGCTTGAGGGACTAGAGACTATCGTGGTTGACCTGCAAGACGTTGGCACTCGTGTATACACTTATATTTCGACTCTTAATCTCTTGATGGAAAAATGCGCGCAAAAAGGCATTCGCGTGGTGGTGCTCGATCGCCCCAATCCTGCCCGCGCCGATATAGTCGAAGGCACAGTGCTTGATCTTAAATGGAAATCATTTGTTGGTCAGCTTCCCATCCCACAACGCCACGGCCTCACCATGGGCGAAGTCGCCATGTTTATTCGAGATGTGATGAAAGTTAAATGCGATGTTCATGTCGTCACTATGGATGGCTATAAACGCGCCATGACCTGGGAAGATACAAATCGTCATTGGGTTAATGCCTCGCCTAACCTTTCCACGCCGAACTCTTGCTTGAGCTTTCCTGGGACCGTTTTGTTTGAAGGAACAAAACTATCTGAAGGACGCGGCACAACTCGTGCGCTTGAAGTTGTCGGTGCGCCAGAGATTGAGCCATTCTCACTGCTAAAACGAATGAATGAAGATTTAAAAAAATGGAATTTCGAAGGCGTTGTCCTTCGCCCGCAAATGTTTTGGCCCACCTTTCAAAAGCACGCTGGTAAATCCTGCGGCGGATTTCATATTCATATTACTGACAGCTCTAAAGCTTTGGGTTGGCGAGTCGGCCAATACCTGCTTAGAGTTTTTCATCAGGAACTTGGAAAGGCTTTTGAATGGCAGGATGCTGCTTATGAGTACGAGTTTGATAAGTCGGCGATCGATTTAATCAATGGTACGGACAAGCTGCGTCAATGGGTTGAACAAGACGGTACACTCGCGTCTCTACAAGAGCTTGAAGCCTTAGGCATGAGCGAATTTATGCGGGCGCGAAGCAGCATTCTCCTTTATTTATAATCTGTTAAGTTGCCAATCACCTGTGCGTTTGAGCATAATTGTCCAGAAACTTAAATAAGACTCATGGATAAATTAGAGGAGCGTACTCGTGAAACTACTTGGGATATTAATCGCCTTGTTATTGACCGCTGGTTGTCAGGACAAAAAAGCAGACTCAGCAGCTGCCCAAAAATCTGAAAACGAAATCACCATTGGTGCCGTCTTCGCAATGACAGGTCCAATTGCTTCTTATGGCCAAGAGTCCGTTAACGGAATCAAGATGGCCCTTGAAGAAGTCAATCAAACTCCAATCAACGGCAAGACCCTTAAGGTTCTTGTTGAAGATAACAAAGGTGAGCCAGTTGAATCGGCAAACGCTGTTCGAAAGCTTATCGATATCAATAAAGTCGACCTCATTCTTGGCTCTGTTGCTTCATCCAACACACTTGCTTCAGCACCAATTGCTCAAGCTGCGAAAGTTCCTCTTCTCACTCCTGCCTCAACGAATGAAAAAGTGACCATGACTGGAGATTTTATTTTCCGTACATGTTTCACAGACAATTTCCAAGGTGTGGTCATGGCCAAGTTTGCCTTCACAACACTAACAAAGAGAAAAGCAGCCATCATCGTCGACAACTCTTCAGACTACTCAAAAGGTCTTCAAAAAGTTTTCAAAGAAGAGTTTAACCGTCTTGGAGGCGCCGTTATCCAAGATAACTTCACCTACACACAAAAAGACACGGACTTCAGATCTCTACTTACTAAAGTTAAGCGCGCTGATCCAGATGTTATCTTCCTTCCAGGTTATTATTCAGAAGTTGGACTTATTCTTAAGCAAGCTCGTTCAATGGGAATGGAAATGCCAATCCTAGGCGGCGACGGTTGGGACTCTCCAAAGCTTCAAGAACTTGCTGGTCCACAAGGCATCAAAGGCAATTATATCTCATCACACTTCTCACCTGATGATGTAGACCCACGTGTACAAAAGTTTGTAAAAGACTACATGGCCCGCTACAACGAAAAACCAGGTGCCATGGCCGCTCTTGGCTATGATGCAGTTCTCGTGATTGCTGATGCACTTAAGCGTGCCGGTTCAGCTGACTCAGCGTCACTTCAAAAAGCACTTGCAAACACTGTTGGCTTCGAAGGCGTGACAGGAGCAATTACTATTGATGCAAATAGAAATGCTCAGAAGTCTGCGGTTGTTTTGGAGACGACTGCAACTGGCAATATCTTCAACCAAAAAGTTAATCCTTAATTTTTTGACTTCTAAAAGCGCACTACGGTGCGCTTTTTTGTTTAACATACTTAGTGGGATTCCCAATGTCAGAAGAAACGGCTTATCTTATTTCCGACTTTTTTACCTATCTCCTCAACGGAGTGGCCCAAGGTAGTATCTATGCCCTAATCGCTCTGGGCTACACCATGGTGTACGGGATTATTAAACTCATCAATTTTGCCCATGGTGAGTTTTATATGATCGGTGCCTTTATTGGTTATTTCCTCATTTCAAGTGGCCTTCCACTTTACATAGCACTTCCTGCGGCCATGATAGGCTCAGGACTAGTAGCAGTTAGTGTAGAGAGATTGGTCTATCGCCCCATCCGCTATGCAGGCAGAATCCCTGCACTAATTACCGCTCTTGGAACCTCACTCTTTTTTCAATATCTAGGTCAGGGAACAATCGGCGCCGATCCAAAAGCTTTCCCAACAGCTTTCGAAAATACTACTTATCAAGTTGGCGATGTTTTCATTTCAAAAATTCAAATTGTTATTTTCCTCGTCACCATGGTGCTTATGACAGGCCTTTGGTACGTGGTTACCCATACAAAAATTGGTAAGGCCATGCGAGCCACTTCATTTAATATGAACGCCGCTGAGCTCATGGGTATTAATACCAACAGAATCGTAAGCTTCACTTTCTTTGTTGGTGCATCACTTGCCGGTGCGGCCGGTGTTCTGGTCGGAATGTACTACAACACGGTTGAACCGATGATGGGACTTATACCAGGACTAAAAGCCTTCATCGCAGCCGTTCTTGGTGGTATCGGCATTATTCCAGGTGCTGTACTAGGTGGCCTCACACTCGGTATCGCCGAAAATATGGTCGTAGGCTTTTGGATCTCAACTTATAGAGATGCTGTCGCCTTCGCCATTCTTATTCTTATATTACTGGTTAAACCTGCAGGACTCCTGGGCACCAACCGCAAGGAGAAAGTATAATGGATTATTTAATTTATCTAACCATTCAAAGTGGTATTTTTATTATCTTGGCCGTCAGTCTTAATTTAATTAATGGAATCTGTGGTCAGTTCTCACTTGGACACGCGGGTTTTTGGGCGGTCGGTGCTTATGTCGGTGCTGCTTATAGTGTTTTTGCTCCCCTACCTGTTCCAGACTTTGTGAATCTCTTTATTGGCTGTGGACTTGGTTTCACTGCTGCCGCTATTGCAGGACTTGCCATTGGTGTTCCATGCCTTCGACTTCGTGGTGACTACCTAGCCATTGCAACTCTCGGCTTTGGTGAGATTATCAGAATCATCATTATGAATATGGACGCCGTTGGTGGACCTCGTGGCTTCACTGGTATACCTGCTTGGAGTAATTTCTTCTGGGTCTATCTCTGGGTCATCATCACGATTGTATTTGTAGTGAACCTTCTTCGCGGAACTCACGGCCGAGCGATTATCTCTATTCGAGAAGACGAAATTGCTGCCGAGAGCATGGGTATCTACACTTTCAAATATAAAGTCATGGCCTTCGCAGTCGGTGCTGGTTTTGCTGGAGTTGCGGGTGTCCTTTTTGCTCACACCACTCAATTCATCCACCCAAACAGCTTTAACTTTATGTGGTCTGTGATTATTCTTCTTATGATCATCTTAGGAGGACTAGGCTCTGTTACTGGTGCCGTCGTTGGCGCAGTTATCCTCTCTATCCTGCCTGAACTATTACGCTTTTTCGGCGAAACAGTTTCGGAGTGGCGAATGGTTATCTACTCAATGCTACTCATTTGCTTAATGCTAATGCGTCCGTCTGGAATTTTTGGCAAGCATGAGCTCGATATCAAGAAACTTCTTGGTATGAAAAAAGGAGACGCATAATGAGCACTCCCGTTTTAGAAACTCAAGGCATCACCATGCGCTTTGGCGGCTTGGTTGCCGTCAATAATTTCTCACTTCAGCTAGGGGCTACTGACCTCGTGGGAATCATTGGTCCAAATGGTGCCGGAAAAACCACCATCTTTAATATGATCACTGGCATTTATACGCCAACGGAAGGGCGTGTTTTTCTTGATGGTAAAGACATCACTGAACTTCGCCCTGCCCATATTACTCAAAGTGGGATCTGTAGAACCTTCCAAAACATTAGATTGTTTAAAGACTTAAGTGTTCTCGATAATATTCGCTTGGCCGGTCACTTTAGAGTCGATTACGGAGTCATGTCCTCTATTTTTAGAACAAAACAATATCACGTTGAAGAAGCTAGACTTGTTCAAGAAGCTGATAAGCTGCTCGATATTTTTGGACTTAAATCTAAGAAAGATCACCTGGCAAAAAATCTTCCTTACGGCGAGCAACGTAGACTAGAGATCGCGAGAGCTCTTGCGACGAAACCAAAGGTTCTTCTTCTCGATGAGCCAGCGGCTGGGATGAATCCAAAAGAGACGGCAGACCTAACTAAACTTATTCGTTGGGTGCGCGATGAATTCCAAATCGCTATTCTTTTGATTGAGCACGATATGAGTTTAGTCATGAACGTCTGTGAGCATATTCACTGCGTAGACTACGGCCAACTTATCGCCAGCGGCGGACCAAAAGACATCCAATCAAATCCAAAAGTAATTGAAGCCTACCTCGGCGCAGACGCTGTAGCGGAGACTAAGTAATGAGTACGATTTTAGAAATTAAAGATTTAAATGTTCATTACGGTGCCATCCATGCCATTCACGGCATCAACCTAAAAGTCGAAGAAGGCGAAATCGTCACACTTATCGGCTCTAATGGTGCTGGAAAAACTACTACTCTCCATACCATCTCAGGGCTGCTCAAGCCGACATCAGGTGAAATTGTATTTAAAGGCCAGCCGATTCAAGGCTTACCGGCCCATAAGATTGTGGCCCAAGGCCTAGCACAAACACCTGAAGGACGAATGGTTTTTCCTGACTTAACTGTTGGCGAAAACCTAGAGATGGGTGCGTTCCTCAGAAATAATAAAGCTGAGATCGCCGCCGATCTCAAAAAAATGTTCACTCTTTTTCCTAGATTAGAAGAGCGAAGAAAACAGCACGCTGGAACTCTTTCCGGTGGAGAGCAGCAAATGCTTGCGATCGCTCGCGCTTATATGGCGAAGCCAAAGCTTTTACTTCTTGATGAGCCCTCTCTAGGTATTGCACCAATTTTAGTTCAGGCTATTTTTGATGCCATTGTCGAGATTAACCGCTCGGGGATGACCGTTCTTTTGGTCGAACAAAATGCCTATGCAGCACTCAAGATTGCACACCGAGGGTATGTTTTAACTACCGGTGAAATCGCTATGCAAGGTCCATCGGCAGAATTAATATCCAACGAAGAAATCAGAAAAGCATATTTAGGACATTAATTTATGACTATCTCTTACGAAGAAGCAGTTAAGAAGTTACAAAAAGCAGTAAAAACGTCACATATTGATAATCAAAAACATATCGATTTGACGCTGGTTGATCCTAGTCAACGAGCTGATCTGCAAAAAGCACTAATGTTTGTTAAAGCTATGATTGTACGTGGAGAGATCAGCGACTCCCAATTTAAATCTGATGTAGGACTTGAGGCGTAAATGGCAAAATGTAGGTTCTGCAGCAAAGAAATTACCTGGATGAAAGAAGGCAAAAAAAATGTACCTGTTGAAACAGATGGTACAGTTCACGACTGTGAGATTTTTGCCAAATCAAGAGCAAGTACCAAGAATATCACTCCTGGCTCCCTAAGCCCTGAGGAGATTGCTCGTTACGAAGGCGCCATCAATGACGAGGCGCAAAAGAAAAAGAAGCGCTAACCCTGTAATTATCACTATCCGCTTGGCTTAGTGTGACAGGTGGGGGAAATTTCCTTCATGCGCGCTGTTCTTGGACTTCTATTCATTTCGATCCTTGCCGGATGTGGCCCTCTTGAAAAAGAGAGCGTGAAACCTATAGCCGAAGTTCAGACGCTGGCAGATGCGCTTGGCTCCGGCAATGCCCCATCGATCGACCTGACCTTCAAATTTGAAGACATAAACGTGAAGCCACCAGTGCGACGTATTCCTATTCCGTTGCTGGGTACAATTGTAAGTGAAATCGGCAATGCTTTTGCTGAAGTTTTCATTCAGCTCAATCGCGACTGGGACGTGAAGCAAGAGCCGCTAATTCTCGATCTTCCTCCAATTGATGCAGACACTTTAAGAGCACTTGAAATTAAGAGCCTAGAACTAAAAATCGTTCCTGGGAGCGTTGTTAGATCAAGAAATCCCCTCGTTAATCTGTGGCAAACCATTACCTTCAAAAAAGCCAATCTTAACTTTCTTAGCCGAATGACCATCTTTGTAGCTAATGAAAAAATGTATGAGGCTGGAGAGTGGTCAAGGATTGCTCGCTACAGAGAGAGCGAGCAAGTCCTTTCGTGTGAGGGGAAATGCCTAACATTTGATACCAAGCTTGAAAAAGGCGAACGGCTCAACCTATCAAAGCTTCTATCCAAGGGCGGTTTAATCTATATCCGCCCCGACGTTGAAGTTAAATCAACTCCTAAGAGAAACTTCAATCTTGCCGGGGAAATCAAGATAAAGGTGACCCTTTCACCAATTTTTTAACCCACTAATTGCAGTCCAAGTTGATGTCGCTCAATCGCTTTAATCGTTGCCACAAAAAGCAACTCAGCAATGCTATTTTTGGCTAGAACACAATCACATAGTGATGAATATCTCTCGAGAAATCCCCTATCTTCTGTCGCACTAACTACCACGAGCGGAAACTTATTCACTAAGCTTTGGCAGTACTGAGGGGAGCCAAAATAAGGAGAAGAGAGATCAGCTACAACAGCGTCAAACTTAGGTCCACTGTTGAGGTGAAAGTGAGCCTGATCAGGGTCAGAGGCACATATCACTTCTACGCCTTGATTTGAGAAAATAGATGATGCTAACTCTAGGAAGCGAAAGTCATTGTCCACGACCAGCACACGTGCCACAGGATTCATAAGTCCTCCAGGATCTCTTTGCGATAACTAAGCTTACGAAGCATCCGCGAAATATCCTAAAGAAACCGACATTAAACAGATTTTCAGTGGGTTAATATCATTGAGGTGTGGCCATAAACCGTAAATATTGGGCACCTTGCAAAAAAATGCGGCGTTTTTACTAGTCGTTGTCTTTCAAAACGCGAAAATCGGCTTCAAAAACATCGCCTTTAGGAGTGGGCTTAGACCTGGAAGTGGATTGACTAGATTTGACCTTGGCATGGGCATAATTGCTCCAGAGCCGACGAATCAGGCTCCAAACAAAGTAGATAAAAATAGCGCGTAAAATCAACGTAACAATCATGCTCAAAACATACTCTTAAGCATTCTAGAGGTCAAAGCTCACTAGCCGAATGGGATTCCAACATGTTAGATTTATGAAAACTCTCTAGGTGAAAATATGAGCGCAAATATCCATTGGGCCGACATCACGGCTGACCGTATTATCAAGCAACTGGGCGAAAAAGACGTCTACACTCTCGCCAGTGGAATTACACCTTCAGGTGTTGTTCACTTTGGTAACTTCAGAGAAGTCATTACGGTTGATCTGGTCGCAAGAGGTCTTCGCGCCAAAGGCAAGAAAGTTCGCTTTATATTTTCATGGGATGACTACGATACCTTCAGAAAAGTTCCGGCCAATATGCCAAAGCAAGATGAGCTAGCAAAATATATGTTCCAGCCTATCGTCGATACACCAGATCCATTTGGTGAACACGAATCATACGCTGCCCATCATGAGAGGTCTTTTGAAGCGCAGCTTGAAAAAGTTGGAATTGAAGTTGAGCCTTTGTATCAAGCCGTAAAGTACCGCGCAGGTGAATACAGAAAAGGAATTAGAACGACGCTTGAAAAAAGAGATGAGATTGCGGCGATCCTCAATGAGCATAGAACAAGTCCACTTGGTGAAGACTGGATGCCCGTTAGTGTTTACTGTGAAAAATGTAATACAGATCACGAGATTAAAAATATTAAGTGGGACGGCAAGAGCGCACTCTCTTATGAATGCAATAATTGCCAAAACAAAGGTCAGCTCGACCTTGAAACAACTGAGCGAGTAAAACTTCCTTGGCGAATGGACTGGCCGATGCGCTGGGCGCACGAGCAAGTTGATTTTGAGCCAGGGGGTAAAGACCACTCGTCACAAGGTGGCAGTTATACGACCGCTAAAGAAATCGTGAAGCTATACGATTGGCGCTCACCTATTTATCTACAATATGATTTCGTGTCGATTAAGGGTGCCGGCGGCAAGATGAGCTCGTCAAAAGGTAATCTCATTACGGTAAATGATATTCTTAAAGTTTATGAACCCGAAATGGTTCGTTGGATTTTTGCTAGTTATAAAACTAACGTAGATTTTGCCGTTAGTTTTGATCTCGACGTGATTAAAACTTATGAAGATTTTGATCGCCAAGAACGTCAGGCTTACGGCGTTGAAGCTGCAAATGAAAAGAAAGCAGCGATGGCCAAACGCGTGTATGAACTCTCGCAAATTTCAACAATGCCAAGTGAAATGCCGTTTCAACCGGCCTTTAGACACCTCACAAATATTCTACAAATTCACGATGGTGATATTAAGGCCGCAAGATCTTTTTATGACAGCGATATAAAAAATGAACGAGACGAGAGAAGATTTAATGAGCGAGCCGCTTGTGCCAAGCACTGGCTTGAGAATTACGCACCAGAAGATTTTAAATTCAGTGTAAATAGCTCAAATATCAATTACGAGTGTGAAAGTAACACAAAGAGTTTTCTTACAGCATTCAAGCAAGTACTTGAGAAAGACTGGGCTTCATTTGACGACAAATCTCTACATGAAAAGATGTATGAAGTTATTCATGAGCATGAAGTTGAGCCACCTGTTGCATTTAAGGCACTTTATCAAAGTCTTATTTCACAAGACCGTGGACCTAAGCTCGCAAGCTTTATCTTGACCGTCGGAAAAGACAGAGTGATTCAACTTCTTTGAAACATTTATGTCTAATCGTTAGACATAAGTGGTATGAGTTCATACTATAATTGTAATGAATACTAATACGTCTCCAGAGCAATTAAAAAAAAACAAGCCTGCAAAACCAATAAACTTGCACGGTGCTCATTGGTTCATACTCTACCTCTCTCTTATTGCAACATTGGGTGCATGGCACATTGCTAAGCAAGAGTCTGACGAAAAAGTGAAACTACAGTTCGATCGCGAAAGCACTCAGGTTGTCGAACTCATCATCGAACGACTACGAAAATATGAGGATGCACTTTGGGGTGGCGTCGCTCTTTACAAGAGTCTCGATGGGCATGTCTCTCCTGAACAGTGGAGAAAATATACGGACTCACTCGACATCGCCAGCAAGTATAAAGGAATCAATGGCCTCGGAGTTATCAAGCCCATTGACAAAAGTGAAGTTGCACGCTTAACAAAATCACTCAAAAAGATAAATCCCGATTTTCATATTTACCCAAAACATTCAAACGGATCTCTTCTTCCCATCATTTATATCGAGCCATTAGAACAAAATATTAAGGCTCACGGCCTTGATATGGCCCACGAGCAAAACCGCTTCACTGCTGCAATGAAAGCTCGAGATTCTGGTAAAGCTCAAATCACCGGACCAATTGTACTAGTACAAGATTCAGAGCGTACTCCCGGCTTTTTATTTTATGCTCCTTTTTATAAAGGTGAAGTTAGTGCTTCAGCCAGTAAGGCCAATAGTTTTGCCGGATTAGTCTATGCACCATTCGTGGTAAAACGACTTATGGCCGGAGTTCTTGAAAGAGACAAAAGGCATGTCTCGTTAAACATTATGGATGCTGGCGAGACAATTTATCAGGAGCCAGTTTATGAGGGTGAAAAACTCTCTCTGAAAAAAACGATCGATCTTTATGGACGGCAATGGAGTTTTGAAGTTCATAGCGATGCCAGTTTTCTTTCAGTCGTTGAAGACAGTCAGCCTTACTTAATTCTTGTTGGTGGTATCATTATTGATATCCTTTTATTTTTTATTTTCTTAACACTCTCTCGCTCGAGCAAACGAAATGAGGAACTCGCTATCGAGATTGAGGAAAAGTACAAAAGTGAAATTGCGACGAGACGAGAAGCCGAACAAAAGGCGGAACACGCCAACAAGGCTAAAAGTCAGTTCCTAGCAAATATGTCTCACGAAATCAGAACACCGATGAATGGCATTCTAGGTCTCACCGATATTCTAGTTGATGACAAAACCTTTTCGCCACAAAATAGAGAACTGCTCGAGATGATTCAAGAGTCCGGCAATATTTTGATGGGAATTATTAATGATGTTCTAGATTTTTCCAAAATTGAATCTGAACATCTAGAGCTATTCCGGGAAAGAATTGATCTCACTCGCTGTATTGAATCTTGTATCTATATACTAGATTCAAAAGCCTCTATTAATAATGTCTCTATCTCTTATGAAATTACTCCTACTGAGAATCATTATATTTTCAGCGACCAGCTTCGTATCAAGCAGATTATCATCAACCTTCTCTCAAACGCAGTGAAGTTCACACGAGATGGACAAGTCAAAATATTAGTTGAAAGAGAGCAAAAAAGTGGCAACCGTTACTTATACTCCATCAGTATTATAGACACAGGAATAGGCATCTCTGAAAAAAATATTGAGAAGCTCTTCACTCCTTTCATGCAAGGCAACTCTAATACAACCACTGAATATGGTGGGACTGGCCTAGGCCTCTCTATCAGTAAATCTCTAGCTGAAGCATTAGGTGGAGACATTGTTGTTAAATCTAAAATTGGAACCGGCTCGACCTTTATCTTTAGCTTTATGACTGACTTGATTGATACTAAAGTTGATGCCAATCATCATGAAACCTCAAGTAAAGAACAGATCAGAGCTAAAAGCTCAAACTGTCGAGTGCTGGTGGCCGAGGACAACATCATCAATCAAAAAATGATTTCTGAAATTTTAAAACGACTAGGGGTCATATTCAAAGTCGTCAAAAATGGCGAAGACTGCTTCAACGAGATTTTAGACGCTAAAGTTAAGTACGATATCGTGTTTATGGACGTCAGAATGCCAGTCATGGATGGACTTGAAGCAACTTCAAAGATTAAATCAAATATTGATGAATCTAAACTTCCCAAGATCGTTGGGCTCACGGCCAATGCTACAGTTGAGGACAAAGAGGCGTGCTTTGCTGCGGGAATGGACGACTATATCGCTAAGCCAGCAAAGATGAAGGACATTGAAGCCGTCATTCATAAATATTGCTAGTCTCATTTTGACCCCATTTCCCTCTCAAGCTTCCTAGATTTTGCATAAAATTCTTACAATCAAGGCTTTGGTAAGTATTAATTACCTGCTCTTCTTGGCGCATTGTGAAGAAATTTATATCAATAACTTATAAGTTTTAACTGGAAGGGAGAGTCCATGAAATTACTAATTGCGCTGACAATGATGTTGTCAGCATCATTTGCTGCGAATGCTTACACTTGTAATGTTGATATGACTGACGGTTATAGAACTGTCGGCACCTATAGAGGCTCTGGCTACAACCGTGCCGATGCCTGTAGAGATGCACTTCGCGATTGCAACAGAGACCGTGTCTCAAGCCCAAGAAATCAAAGATACCGCTGTGAAACTCGTGACTCTGGTACAGGCAACCCAAATCCTGGCTATGAATTTTGTACTTACACACTAAAAGATCGTTATGGTTATAGCCTTCGTTCATTCCAAGCTTCATCATACTACCGCTCAGAAGCTTGTTACGACGCCAGTCGTCAATGTGACTCAGAGCGCAATTATCGTGCTTCTCGTGGCGAGTATGGCTTAAGCTGTAGCGAGGACTATTTCGGTGGCAATAACCCTCCACACCAGACTTCAGCTAGCTGTTCAGCTGAACTTGTCGATCGTTATGGATATAGAATTTCAACAATCACTGAAGTGGCCTATGGCAGAAGCTATAGTGATGCTCAAAGCCAAGCTTGTGCCGAAGCGCTCAAGTCTTGTCGCTCAAGAGCAAGTTATAATCAGAGTTGCAGAAGTCTTCGCTAGTTGCTGAAGCCTAATCGACATACTTAATTAGGGAGTCCTTTTGGGCTCCCTTTTTTTGTCCGCTTTAGTCAAGATTCTATCTATGTTAAGATTTTTGAAATTAAACTAAGTGGATATCTATGGAAGAATCAAACTTTTCAACTCGCCGAGCTAGTCTATGCCAACTCTTACCTGAAACGGCTATTATCGTCTCAGCGGCAACTCATCATATAAGAAGTCACGATAGTGAATTTCCTTTCCACCAAAATACTCACTTTAAGTATTTAACAGGTTTTAGAGAACCGGAATCGCTACTCGTTATTACACAAAAACCTGATGAAGGTATGAAGACACATTTCTTTGTTCGTCCAAAAGATGATCACGCCGAGATGTGGGCCGGCAAACGCATGGGCATCGACCACACAAAGGACGTCTTTGGTTTTGATGAAGTCTACGATATTGCAAAAGCCTGGGAGCTTATGCCTACCCTACTTTGGAATCATAAAAAAGTTGCTGTCGATTGGAGTGAACAACCTCTTATTCGTGATCAGGCGTTAAAAGTGATGACTACTATGGCCTCGATGCGAAAGCGTAAGATGCATAGACCCATGAGCTTAATTGATCTTGCCCCAGCAATTGGTAGGGTTAGACTAGTCAAGGAAGCTAATGAAATCGCCTCAATGAGAAAAGCGGCACAAATTAGTAATCTAGGTCATAGAGCTGCCATGGCCATGGCAACGCCGGGAAAAACAGAAGCTGATGTTCGACATTTCATGGAATATATTTTCAGAAAACACGGCTCCGAAGATAATGCTTATGAAAGTATTGTGGCCGGCGGTAGAAATGCTCTCACCCTACACTACGTTGAAAATAATGCAGTATTAAATGACAAAGAACTTCTACTGATCGATGCAGGCTCGCAGTTCAATGGTTATGCCAGCGATATCACCAGAACCTTTCCCATCAATGGAAAATACACTCCGGCCCAAAAAGAAGTTTACGAGATCGTACTCACTGCTCAGAAAGTTGCCATTGGCATGGCGAAGCCCGGCGTTTCAATTTCACAAATTCATTCTGAAGTCGAAAAGGTCTTGGCCAAGGCCATGATAGACGCAGGACTCATCACGACAAAAACTCAGATGTCTAAAGAGTCATTAGAAGAACTACTTCTTAACAAAGAAGGCTCTTATGCTATTAAAAGCTATTACCCACACGGTACTTCCCATTGGCTAGGACTTGATGTTCACGATATGTCGCCTTACTTGGAAGACGACTTAGAAGATATTAAGTTAGCAGCAGGTATGGTTATTACGGTTGAACCTGGCCTTTATTTCAATAAACCCCATGAACAGGTCCAATTTAAATTACCTGTAGATGGAATCGGCATTCGCATTGAAGATGATATTCTCATTACAGATAAAGGTCATGATAATCTTAGTGCCAACGTTCCAAAGGAAGTGGCTGAAGTAGAAGCTGCATGTAAGCTTAACCCTTTGGAGTTTTAATGTTGCTCTATTTACTTTTCTTTATTTCCACGACATTCGCTGAAGATGCTGTCCTCATCAATCAAGAAGACTTCAGTTTTAATCACCCTACTTGTCTGATTAGATTCGATAGCAATCAAGAATTTGCGAGCGAGATTGCAAGTAACTTAAAAGAAAAAGGCTTCAAGCTTCAAGATTACCTTCCCGAGGGAAAACTTAATCCTGAAGATATGTATTTAAAGTTGATAATCGAGCGAGAAGGCTGGTTTTATAAAGACTGTCTTCTCGATTTGGTTATCTCTCAAGCTAACTCGATTAAACCGTTAAGCAGTGACTTGAGACTCATGTCGGCCAAAGTGAAGAGGATGTATCCTCGAGTAACCTTCAGTGGCGATGAAAGATGTTCTCGAGGTATTGATGATCTTTTCGTCAATATTCCGAAGTGTCGCTCTGGCCGTTTACTTAAAAATAAACGTTAAAGCTCATCCCCAAAGAAATTAAGTCTTCGTGCATACGATAGGTCGTGCCTGTGGCAGTTTTGAACTTTGGAGTGTTATTCCACTCATGTCTAAGATGCCTTGCAAATGGACCAATCAACCAACCACTTATGCCACTGTACATAGCACCTAGGTAGTAGCCCTGCTTATACAAAGTCGAAGTAGAAAAGCCCAAAGGGAAATAGGCTTCATATCTAAAATAGCTCATCCAATTAGACGTCATTTGATAGCTTACACCTGGTCTAATTTTCAAAATCCCCATGTCATTAGTGAGGTGGTACTCATACGTCACTCTCGCCTCAGCAGTGATTTTAGGAGAGAGGCTCCATTTCTTTTGAACTAAAGCTCCAACATTGAATTCTGTTTTATCTTCAACATCGCGCCACTTCCACTGATTATCCTGTGGATCTTTTAGCCAATCCTGGCCGTGATGCTCGCCCCACGTGTTGGCAATATAAACGCCAGCACTATAATGGTTTGGAAACTTTCTTCTCACGGACAATATTAACTTTTCAAAATTTCCATCGCTATCTGGTTCCCAGGCTACGTCACCTATATAAGTCCAAGGACCTAGCGTCTTAAAAGCCCTGAAATGAAGCGCTGGTTTTACTGACTTATGATTAGTTGGAACATTTGATTGGGCAAGAGCAAGGCTTGAAAAGCCCAAAAGGCTAATCAATATCCATTTCAAGTGGTGATGCATAAGCTTCCTCTATAGAGACAGTATTTTTTAAATCGCCGAGAGTTGGATCAAATTTCCAATTGAGTTTTCTGGTCCAAGGCAAAGCTTTTGGATCAGAGATAGAAGTTCCGCCCGCCAACTTAATCCCCTCTCCGGCCTTAACGAGTACTGGCTTTGTAACTTCAGTGCTTGTTACGGCGACGAGTCCTTCGTTCACGCACATCCACACGTCTGAACTTTTTCCGTGAGCAACAAAAAATTCTGTACCTCTTACGCCCATGGAAGCAGTCTTAGTTCGTACTGTTGTTTTTTTATTTGGGTTTTTAGGAAAATTGAAAAAGCCTGATCCTTTAACGATAGAATACATCGTTTCATCATTACTTTGAGAACTCTTAGCCATCTTTGTAATCTCAAGCGAAGAGTTCTCATCGAGTTTAACCACGCTTCCATCGCTCCCCTTGAGAACGACTAATCCAGACTCTCCAACGTGAACTCTAGAGCCAACCTCAAGTTTACTACCCTTTACGATTTTATTCTTAGTTGCGCTTGGCAGTTCAAAACGAGCTGGTTCTTTAATATACACAACAGTGTTAGCTAGTATTTGGCCGCAAGTGAAAAGGGATAAAAAGATAAATAGGCTTCTCATAGAGTACTCACAAAAAATGTTTACAAGTATTCTACAACAATAAAGAGAGGTGACAAGTTTAGTAGGTACGGCGACCTAGATAATGGACAATTTCAATCAGTGGCTCTTTTGCCTTAGCAATTTGCTGCTCGGTAAGATCACTATGCCGTGGAATCTCTTCGGCCATAACTTCGATCAGTTCCAAACACTTATCGAGATGATCTTTAGCGCGCGCCTCAACAATAGAAACTGCTTTATCAAGATTGTTCTCTGTCCATAATGAAGAAGCGGATTCACCTTTTAAGAAGCGTGAATATAAGTCGGGATTAAGTTGTAACCATTCGAATAAAACCGCATTAATAATGCCATTTTCGAGGTCAAGCAAATGATCCTTTTTAGAGTTTCCACTAAAATCAAGTGTGTCATCCATTTGCTGGAACGCTAAGCCTAGATGATGTCCGAAGTCACGAGCGTACTTAACGACTGCTTCAGGAAGATCTGCAACAATCGCCGGGGCGACTGCACACCAACTCATCACAGAAGCTGTTTTCATTTGAGCAACCGTATCAATGAGCTCTCTTGAATATTGTCTTGAAGCTGCAGCATCAAGTTGAATCCACTCGCCTTCTGCTAAAGCTTTAATAACGAATGACATTTCTTTAACTAAGGCTAGGTTACCTTGCTTAGAAAGCTCAACGATCACGTCGGCCAATAAATAATCACCGGCCAAAACAGCGTGCTTATTAGTAGATTCTGCATTGATTGACGGCTTTCCACGTCTAGTTTTTGCACCATCGACCACATCATCATGAGAAAGACTGGCAGCGTGGACCATTTCAATGGCCTTAGCGTAGACATCGAGACGATCTGGCGAAACACCAAAAAAATTACCACACAGGTAAGTGAGCAGGGGTCTCAGTCTTTTTCCGCCGAGCAAAACGGTGCGCTGCAAAAGTTGATTTATTGAGTTATTACAGCTTTCTGAGCCCGTATCCATCTCTAAGTCGCGAACTCGACCTAGTAACTGGGGTGGAATTGTGGTTAAAAACTTGGGAATCATCTGCCTCGCCATGAAATCAATGAGTTATTACTAACACTCAAGTGACTTCAAGTCCATCGACATTAGCTAGAGTCTTCTCGACGTTTAAGCCGCAATTCGGTATGTTGCATATCATAAAGTACAGGAATTTATTATGAGCGAAGCTAGCAAGACTCTAAAAGAACGTAAGAATCAATCATTCAAGATTTTTGATGATATCGCAGGAACATACGATCTGCTTAATCGCTGTCTTTCACTTGGCATTGATGTGCTTTGGCGCAAGCGAATGATGAAAGAGCTTCCAAGTGGTGACAAACTCATCGCACTTGATCTTGCAACAGGAACGGGTGATGTGGCACTTGAATTAGCAGCTCAAGAGCGGGTGGCCAAGGTTCAAGGCTTAGATCTTTCTACCGGGATGGTAGAACTAGGTAAGAAGAAAATTATCAAGAAAGGTTTTGCACATAAGGCAGAGCTAGGCATTGGCGATGGTGTCGCAGTACCTGTTGCCGATCAATCACAAGACGTTGTCACTCTATCGTTTGGAATCAGAAATTTTCCAGACCCTGAGTTATCTCTTAGAAATATTCACCGCGTACTAAAACCAAATGGTCGGGCACTCGTCATGGAATTTGGTTTGCCTAAGAACTTTCTGGTTCGCGCAGTCTATCTTTTTTACTTCAGAAAACTTCTGCCTTTTGTTGGCAATATTATATCCGGTCATGGCGATGCCTATACCTATCTTAATAAAACAGTTGAAGACTTTCCATATGACCAAGCTTTTGTTCAGTGGATGAAAGATGCTGGTTTTAGAAATGTTCGTGCAGTCTCTTTAAGTTTTGGTATCGCATTTTTGTATATTGGAGAGAAGTAATCATGGTTTGCGCTGACAGGACCCCTCTTCACAGTGCAAAAGCGACCATTTTAGCGAGTCTAAAACAAGTCCTCGCCTGCCCAACACTAGCAAGTGAGCAAGAGTATTACACCCACTCTATTAAGCTTGAGACAATCGACCTCATCGGACTTATGCCTTTTATCGACATGTCACAAAAGGTGCTATTTTGTGATCGTGAAGGCGGGCGACAATACCTCGGGCTTAAGTTCATCAAAACATTTACTGATACGTTTTCTTTAGAACAAGCAAGAAAACTCATAAAACATCATCAAGAACTTATTATTTTAGGTGGCCAAAGGTTTCATCCAGGGCAAAAGCCGAGTCAGGAATGGGAAAGTCTTGGATCACATTACTATGTCTTGCCGCAATTTATTTTTTCAAGAAAAAATGATCAAACCAATTTATTGATCAATATACCAAAAGCAGCCTTTAATAATTCAACCCTTGCCGTGAAGCTTCTTATGGAGCTTGAAGGCATCCTCACATTCAAGGGGCACGCCCAAAAGAAATTTGACTTTAAACCTTACAAACAAGTTCCAAGTTTTGACCAATGGAAGGCTCAAGTCGAAAAAGCCCACAGAAGCTTTAGTAGGGATGAACTGGATAAGGTTGTCCTATCGCGAAAAGAAGTACTCAGTTCACAACAACCGATTAGACCTGATCAAGTGTTTGAGCACCTCGCTCTCAAAACAGGTGAGCATTTCATCTTCCATATTCAATGGCGTCATGATCAATCCTTTACGAGTATAACTCCCGAAAGATTATTCAAACTCAGCGGACAAGACCTTTATAGCGATGCAATTGCGGGAACACGTCCACGCGGAACAAACCAACAAGAGGACTCTCTACTTGCTCAAGAGTTACTCAGTAATAAAAAAGAATTAAGCGAGCACCGCTTTGTTTCGAGCTCTATTAAAGACACAATGAAAGCGATCGGATGCCATGATATCGAAATTGATGATGGTGAATCAGTTCTTAAGCTCTCTCATGTTCAACACTTATATACTAAGCTTAAAGCCAAAATTTCCAAGACACCTAAAGTACTCGATCTGATCGAAGCTTTTCACCCAACTCCCGCTGTTGGAGGCAAGCCAAAAGCTGATGCCGTCGACTGGTTACTTTGTACCGAAGAGTATGATCGTGGTTATTACGCCGCTCCAGTTGGAGTCATGGATAGAGATGGTGCAGAATTCTGTGTCGCCATTCGCTCTGCCCTAGTTTATGGCCGAGAGCTACATGTCTACGCCGGAGCAGGTCTAGTCCCAGGTTCATGTCCTAACGCTGAATGGGATGAGACTGCCAATAAAATGAAAAATTTCACCTCTAAATTTATGCGCACTCCTACCAAAGTCCAAAAATCAAATGAGCTACACGATGAGCAGCACCCTTCTCACTGAAAATATCTCCAGATTATGGACGAGTGTCATCGCCAATCAACTGCAAAAACTTGGCACCGACCACGTTTTTATTGCACCTGGTATGCGAAACGCACCTTTGATTGCTGGCTTTAAAGCACAAGAGGAAATCAATCTTCATGTTGGAATGGATGAGCGCGCCCTTTCCTATCAAGCTTACGGCTACGCTAAAACAAGTGGAAAAGCTGGCGTCTTAGTTTGTACCTCCGGCACAGCGGCCGCTAATTTTTATCCGGCCGTGATCGAAGCTAAAAAATCAAATACTCCATTAATTGTCATTAGTGCCGACAGGCCCTTAGAGTTGTCGCAAACTGATGCCAATCAGAGCATTGACCAAAAACAATTGTATTCAAATCACATCAAGCATTTTTTAGATCTTGGTACTCCTTGTGAATCTGTTTCCACTAAGGCCGTGGCTAGGATGATGGCCCACGCCTATGAAGTTGCCCTTCGCGCCCCGGCCGGTCCAGTCCATATCAATATTTCTTTCAGAGAACCATTAGATGGAAAGCTTCAAAGCATAGATTCAAAGGTCATCGATAACGCTAAAAATGTTTTTGAAGCTCAAAGTCCCGCTCGCCAACTTCTAGGCCAGAACACTTTAGATATTTCAAGCATTATGCCGCTCTTGCAAAAGGCGAAGAATCCACTTGTCGTTGTCGGTGAATTAAATCTAAGCGACGTAAACGAGACAAGAGAGCAGTTACTGCAGGCCTTGAAATCGTGCCCTTTCCCACTCAATGTTGATGTGACGAGTTCACTGAAATTTGATTTTTCACTCAATGATGGACTAGTTCCCACTTTTGATCACCCTGAAGTCTACGAGTACTTCCATAACAATCCGCCCGATCTTATTTTACATATTGGTGCTAGATTAACGTCTAAGCATTTCTACCGATATCTAGATCAACATTCTGATCTTTTCCCAGTCGTGCATCTTTCTAAGTCGATTTCATTAAGTGACTGTGGTCACGCTGTCACTCATAATTTCAATGTTGATCCGATTAATGCCATTATTGCGCTTGGAAGTTTTTGGTCACAAACTCCATCAACTAAGAACCTTCCCTTTTCTCCATTTGTGCATAAAAAAATCGACACAATTGAAAACTCCAAGCCACTCGCCTTTCCCTATATTTCAAAACGTATTATTGAAATGATTCCAAGCGGGCACAACCTCGTTATCGGCAATAGCACTCTCATCAGATCTTTTGATTCCTATGCCTCTGTTGCTGAGGCTAAGTCTTTAAGTGTACTCACGCACCGTGGAGTCAGCGGCATCGAAGGATTTTTTGCAAGTGCTACAGGTTGTGCTTTGGCCAATAAAAAGCCCGTCACTCTCGCCCTTGGGGATGTCTCGGCGCTGCATGATCTAAATTCACTGGAACTTGTTGCAAGGTCAAGTACACCTATCATCTGCATTATTGTGAATAATTATGGCGGTGGAATCTTTACCCTACTTAACCTTGAAAAAGGTGAGGAGCTCTACCCCATCATTACTTCACCTCACGAAAGAAAGCTTGCTCCTATTGCCAAGGCTTTTGGTATCGAAGCTCATGAGGTCAACACTCGCAGCGAGTTTGAAATGACCTACAAGTCTGCCCTTGAAAGAAAACAATCAACATTTATCGAGGTTTTCGTCGACACCGCGGCAAATAACGAAATCTATCAACAACTACGCACTATAAAATTATCATGACTAAAACTAATCCTTGGATTTTGGCCGCAAGGCCTAAGACTTTACCCGCCGCTATCAGCCCCGTTCTTCTTGGTATCGCTTACGCCTACCATATAGGAACAACTATCAACGTTGAAACTGCTGGTATGACATTGTTTTGTACTTTGCTGCTACAAATCGCCAGCAATTTCATCAATGACTACTATGATGGCGTACGCGGTGTGGACACCGAAGATCGTCTTGGCCCTACCCGTGTGACTTCTTCAGGTTTGCTGACTCCTGCTGCGGTTAAGACTGGCTTCATGGCAACACTCGGGTTAGCTTTTTTGATTGGTCTTCACCTCATGAGTGTTGGTGGCCTTCCCATTGTATTAATTGGTTTTGCTTCAATCTTTTTTGCATGGGCCTATACAGGTGGGCCATTTCCCCTTTCACAACATGGGCTTGGTGAAGTCGCCGCTTTGATTTTCTTTGGACCTGTCGCTGTGTGGGGAACCGTTTGGTTACAAAACCAACAAGCCGACCATATGCTTGCGATCGTTTATGGACTAGGCCCTGGACTCATTAGTGCAGGAATTTTAGCTATTAATAATCTTCGCGATATCGAGAGTGACTCATCTTCACTTAAGAGAACTGTAGCGGTTAAAATAGGTGAAACTGCGGCTAGAAAGTTTACATTCTTTTTGATCACAGCTTCACTTTTCATTCCTATTTATTTTGCCGTTACTCATCGCTCGCTTCAGTTTCTCCTTCCCATAATTCCTTACTTTTTGTTTTGGTCTAATTGGAAGAAAATTTTAGTCGATCCGATCGATCGCTCTTTAAACCTAGCGTTGGCAAAGACTGGAAAGTTCCTACTGCTTTATTGTATCTGTCTAAGTGTTGCCCTCGTATGGAAATAAATCTTACTGAAGTTATTCGTTCTTTCACTGCTCCAATGAAAGTCTGTGGCGTCGTGACGCGCGATAAGTATTTTCTTGAAGGTGTTATTGAAGGCGTTCCATTAGAACTATCAGTTCTTCCCGGATTACATCGCGAGAGTTTTGAACAAGCCGCCCATCAACTGAGAGAATACTTCAAAACAAACCGTGATCACTCAGAGCTTTTTCCTAGTGTTCGCTTTGCTATTGAGTCATGGCAATTTAAAAAGTCACTCACCTCTCAAGAACCAAAATGGAATCAACCGGTCGAACTCAATGCTCTTTTATTATCTCCTTCGCTCAAAGATCTTGAGCGCGCTCGCATACTGGGTAGGTCTTGCTTTAAGTTAAAAATTGCCCGCGGGGAATCTGCGAATGATATTAATAAACTTCTACAGCACTTAGCGCCCAATGAGAAAGTTCGCTTTGATGGCAACAAAATGCTGAGCGAAAACGATCTAGAAAACTTATTAGAAGCGATCTCACCCCATTGGTCACATATTGATTATATTGAAGAGCCATTTGCTCACTTTAGAGATCACCTCAACTGGCGACACCCTGTCCCACTAGCTGTGGATGAATCACTTCCCATGCTACTCAAGCACACAGGCCCAAGTGGACTGAATAAAGCCGTTTTAAAGCCCGCTCTTTTTGGCTTTGATGAAAGTGTTCGCATCATCGATAGCCTAGCAAAGCGTGGTGTTACTGTGACACTCAGTAGTAGTTTTGAGGGGCCGATTGGTATGGCGGCAAATTTTGCCCTAGCTTCCTACCAAAATAGTATCCAACCTAATCCCGCAGGTTTAGACACACTTAGCTTTTTTAATTGAGTTAAATTGGCGTTTAATTGGTGTCTGCCTGACCCCATCCTGACAAAATTTACCCTCAGATAATGTGAGAAAAAACCGTATAGATAGTAATCCAAATAAGCGGTAAACTATCTATAAGGAGGCGACCATGAAAAGGATTTTCGCTCTTATCGCCCTGTCTTTGACTCTTGCTTCATGTGCCAGCCAACAACAAGGCCGTGAAATAGCTCAAGAGCGCTGCGGTGATAACCATTTCGTTGATTATTATACTCACACTCAAAACGTTGAGAAATGTAACGGCTTCTAGGATTAACCTAGGGGCCCGTTGCCTAACTTAAATGTAAGATTGAGCTTAATAATTATTAAATTTTAATTAAGACGAGACTTGACCTTCTCAATGAAGATCGTAGGTGGTATTTCTGCCTCGAACTTTCAGGGAGAAATACTGTGTCAAAAATCGTCTTAATTGCGCTCTGCATTCTCGCCCCAATTTCAAATACTTTTGCTTTTGATGCCACGGTTAAGGGTTTTATTGCTCTTGATATGCTCGTGCTCAAAAAAGAAACTGGCAGAAAACAGGAAGCAGAAACTGGGATCGGCACACTCGATCTTAAAGTCTACGCTACTCATGACGACTTCAGCATGAAGATCAAACTCGATCTCGATGATGGCAGTATTGGCGATGCCTACAATATATTCGAAGAGGCCACTGTAAGTTACCGTGTTCTTCCCGATCACCAAATTATTATGGGTAAAGGCAAAGTCGCTTTTCACCAAATGCATTGGGGTGTGATCAGTCCATCATTCGTTGATGGCGGGGCTGAGCTCTCACCAGATCACAGTCTCTACGACCTGGATAATAGACTGCTACTTTCTTGGCGCTGGGGTGGATTCTCTCGCGGCTTTTTTAACTACCTAACATATTTTGGCGAAGCCAAATCAATTTCAACAAACAGTGACGGCACTCCTCGCGTTTCAACTTCAGGCACAGCTCCTAATCAAAGATATTCTTTAAGCTACAGAAATGAGAAAACTTTCTCTTCAAAAGAGCAGGCCGGTATCGCCAATAAATTTGAATGGTTTTTCAATCGTCAGCTTTCAGCTTCTGCTGGTGGTATGTATTATTATAACGAAATCAATCCAAAAAATAATTGGGCACTTGACCTGGCCGGTAAATACTCTGATCGCCAGCTCGAAGTTTGGGCCGAGTACGTTCACGCCTTCACTTCAACTCACTACGCCGCCCGCTACGCAACACTTAGAAAGCACGAAAATCTTTTTCAAATCGGCGCTGAATACTACATGACTGACTTCTACAACGTTCTCACCAATGTTGAAGCGGCGGTAGTGAATAATCAACACCACGGTGATCCGATTGGTGAGTTTAACGATGGTAAGAAAGTTAAGACAAAGACGTATAAAGCAGAAGCTGGTGTAAAGCTTAAGCTGCATAAGTCAGCTTTCATTACTCTTGGTGCACAGGTCGAAAAGCAAAACGTAGTGATTGCCGCTGATAATAGCGATCAAGATAATTATGCTTATATTCTTGCTTCTAAGTTTTCTTTTTTCTTCTAACGAGTCAGCGGGGAGAGCTTAAGAATTTTCCCCGTATCTGTTCCGACTAAGATATGACCGCGTTGATCAACCAAGACTGATCTGATTCTCTCTTCAAGGGCGCTCAAGTAGCGCTCTTCTTTTATCGAAATATTGCCAACCATCACGACGCGATTGAGATGCTCAAGCGCTAATGCGCCAGAGAAAAAGCTCCCCTTCCAGCTTGGAAAAGCCGCGCCTTGATAGCGAGTTAAATCACTAGGCGCAATAGATGGTAGCCATACATGTCTTGGATTTTCAACGCCGGGAAGTTTTACGTGCTCAGTAATCTTAGGACCATAGTATTCGCGCCCGTAAGTGGCTTTAGGCCAACCGTAATTTGCGGCCTTGACCACTAGGTTGATCTCATCCCCGCCGCGCGGGCCGTGCTCATTAACCCATAACTCTTTTGACTCTTGATCATAATAGAGGCCTTGGGGATTTCTATGACCGTAGCTCCAAATCTCAGCAAGTGCATTCTTTGTGTTTAAGAATGGGTTATCTTTCGGAATCGAGCCATCTAAGTTTAAACGTACTATTTTGCCCATATGCTTTGATAGGTCCTGCGAGAGTTCGCGCTCCGTTCGCTCACCAAGAGAGACAAAGATATGCCCTTGGTGATCAAAAGCGATACGTGAGCCATAGTGAGCAGCTGTACTTTGCGGCGGCCTTGCTTCAAAGAGTGATTTACTTTCAACTAACTTATTCCCCACAAGTTTAGCTCGCTCGAGTCGCGTGGCCGAGAGCTCACCCAGCGGCGCCGAGTAAGTATAATAAATATATTGATTGCTTTTAAAGTCTGGATCAACCGCAATATCGAGAAGGCCACCTTGGCCCTCACTTAAAACTTTTTGAACACCTGAGATGACTTCTAAATTTTTTGTCTTCAGATCAAAAGTTTTAATTTGTCCGTCACGTAAAGTTAAAATGAGTTTATCACTCTCAACAAAGTCCATGGCCCAGATGACTCCACCAATTTTGTCAGACAGCGTCTCGACAAGCATTGGTACTTCTTTGTCTTTGAGATCAGAGATAGGGACTTTAGGTGGCTCAGTTGAAGAGCAAGAGCTAAGGGTCAGAAGGAATAGTAGGACACATAAAAGATTTTTCATGTGTCCTAGTCTAACAAACTAGGCTGGAACCACCACCGTTTTCGTGTGAAGTTTATTTGCTCGACCAGAAGGGTCGGCATTATAATCCTGCCATTTTGGAATCCAGCGACTTACATTTTTAACCATGCCAGCGTGTCCAAAGAGGTCTTGAAATATTCCACGAAACAGAAAGGCTTCCTTTGTCATAGGCGTATTGTGAGGATAGAGCTCGCTTGCCTTGGCAAAGCTAATGTCATCAACGGTGCGTTCTCCCAGATCCTTGAGCATATCAATCCACGAATAACCCACTCCGTCAGAAAATTGCTCTTTTTGACGCCAAAGAACTGAATCCGGAAGCCACTCTCCTTTTACAAAAGCGCTTCTGAGCACGTCTTTTTCCATACGCACACCTGGTTTAATTTCTTTCAGCTTAGGGTCCACGTCCATGGCAACTTTTAAAAACTCTGGATCGAGAAAAGGAACTCGTGCTTCAACCGCCGCTCCCATAGTCGAGCGATCAGCACGAAGAACATCAGAAGTGTGAAGGCGCTTTACGCGTGAAACACATTCCTTATGGAACTCAACCGAATCCGGTGCATGGGCAAAGTAGAGATATCCGCCAAAAATTTCGTCAGCTCCTTCGCCAGAAAGAACAACTTTGACGCCTTGGCGAGAGATTTCCTTACTCATGAGATACATGGGAGTCGAGGCCCTAATCGTTGTTATATCGTAGGTCTCAGTTAACCAAATCAAATGTTCGATCGCCTTCATGCCTTCTTCGATGGTGGCCACAACTTCCGTATGATCACTATCAATAAATGCTGCCACTTCACGGGCGCGAATAAGATCGGGTGAGTCGATATCAAAGCCCACACTAAAAGTTTTAAGGCGACGCCCTTTGGCCTTTAAAAGTCTCGCAGCAATGGCGCTAACCAGGGATGAGTCGAGTCCACCAGAGAGTAAGGCACCGACAGGCACATCACCCATTAACCTTTTTTCTACCGAAGCAATTAGTGTATCTCTAAGTTTTGAGCCATCACTAGTTGGAATAATCGCATCATCAAACCATGTTGGTTTAAACCAGCGAACAAAACCTGTCTCTAGAGTAAACATATGTCCTGGTGGAAATTCTTCGATAGTTTCACAGTGCTCAAACAATGCTTTTTGTTCTGAACCAAACCATAGACCGCCTGTGGCATCGCGACCAACATACATTGGCTTAATACCAATCGCATCTCGAGCTGCGAAGATTTTTTTGCCATCGACAATGACAAAGGCAAAGTCACCGTCGATATGTTCTAAGACTTTCTCGCCGTAAGCTTCATAGCCGCGAAGAATGGCTTCGCTATCAGACTTAGTAGTAAAGACTGAGCCTAGTGTTGATCTTATAGATTCGTGATTCCAAATCTCTCCGTTATGGACTAGGGCAGCTCCTGAGCCGCTCACGATGGGCTGTTTGCCAGTGTGCAGATCGACGATGGCCAACCGCTGGTGAACAAGGACAGTGCCTTCAGAGGTGATGTGGTGAGCTTTCTCATCCGGACCTCGATGGGCCAAATGCTCAGCACTTTCAAGAATTTGTTCTAAACCAACTTTGCTACCTGTTACAACGACGAATCCGCACATAAGACCTCCATCTCTTGCCCTATCATTCAACATTTTCGTCTTTTTTTGAACAAAAAATAACAACTAATGAGCAAGTTTTAAATATGTTCAATAAATATGAGTAAAAATAGAGTTACCTCAATCCAAGGGTCCTGAATCGAGACTGAGCTGAAAAATTTTTAGTTGGCCTAGGCAAAGACTGCGCTCAAACTGCCTAGTTCAAGAGCCGACTCGTTTCACTGGCGACGAATTTAATCTCTTCACGATCACAATTATTTTGTCCCACGACGACGAGTCGATGAAGGCCTAGGTCCTTAACTGCCCTCTTCGATGACTTGAGTGACGTCACTTCAACCAGGTCTTCATTTCTTGAAGCTACCCTTTGGGGCAAAACAGAGGCGATCGAACCACTTGCTGTAGCTGCTCTTAAGGTCTCAAAACTGTCACTCAAGATAGTTGGCTTATCAAGTTTTAAGTTTTTGAGAAACTTTGAAAAATATCGAGGCAACCCATCACGGCCGGGCTCTAACGTTCCAAAGCCTAGCCTCTCTATCGTTGTCAAAGTAGCTGGAAGTGACCTCGAAATATAGAGTCCAAGTCGGTCCTCGGCCACATCAATCGAATAAAAACGGTCTAGATTATCATTTTCGGTAATAAGCGCCGAACATAACTCCCCCTTTCTAAGCATCGTCAAAAGGTTTGAAGTTCGACTAATTTTTAGTCCAAGTCTCAAGTTAGGAAGCTTTAGCTTAAACGAGCTGATTAGTCCCGGCAGAATATTGATAGCAATGCTTTCATAGGTACCAAAGTTTATCCAACTCAACTCCGGTACAGGTTCACCATTAATATCTTTAAGTTTATCAAACGCTTCGAATGCAGGCTTTACAATTTTCAAAATCGCTATGGCGTCTGGAGTGGGACGAACACTCCCCTTATCTCGTATCAAAAGTGGTCTACCAAATGATTGCTCCAAAGAAGTTATTGTTTGAGAAATAGCAGATGGCGTCACCTTGGCCTTTAGAGCTGCATGCTTTAGACTTCCGTGGCTAAGAACTAAGTCTAAAGTCCATAATTTCTTAATTTGGTCGACATTAAAATCTCTAGACATAAACCCTCTCAAGATTAGCTGATCTAAACCTAGGATTAAGTAACACTAATCAATACTTAAGGCAATTTTATCGTTAAAAATACTTATCACTAAAAAGGAGAAAGAGATGAGTACGAAATGGAACAAAGCTTTAATATCAGGTTTTATAGCACTTACAATCTCATTGATGACATTTACCACCAGCGCTGAAACATTTAGGAACACCGAGCGCTATAACCTAGAAAACGGTGTGTCTCTTAAGGGCTTCGACCCTGTCTCCTACTTCCCTGAAGGGGGATCAAACCCACAAGAAGGGAGTGAGGAATTTGCGCTCGAGTATAAAGGAGTGGTCTACAATTTCGCTTCACAAAGTAATCAGGATCAATTCCTATCAAACCCGAGTAGATACGAACCGACTTATGGTGGCTGGTGCGCTTACGCTATGGCATCGGGCGCACAAGTTGATATTCGGCCACAGTTTTTCTCAATCAATGGCAATCGACTACATTTCTTTGTTAGCTCAAGAGCGAAAAGGAATTTCGACAGAGAAGTTGAGGATCATGAAAATCGTGCAGATCAGTTTTGGAAACAAATTTCTGGCGAAGAACCAAGAAACTAATCTTGTAAAAAGTTCCGCAGGAGTTAGAAATGTACATTGTTAATATTTTGATACTTTTAGCACTAGCTTCTTGCGGAAACTATAGCGAAAGCTCAGGTTTCAACGAAGAAAATTTTAGTAGAGACCTTAGTGAAAGGGTAACTTTTGACATTATTAAAAAAAATATACTCACCCCACATTGTATAAGTTGTCACCAACAGTACGCAAACTACGAAAGCGTAGCTTCAGGAATTTCATCAATTTCTAATGCTGTGATTTCAAATCGGATGCCCAAGAACGCGCCTGTTTTAAGCAATGGGAAAAAGAGTCTGCTTGAGGCTTGGATTATTGCTGGATTGCCACGGGAAATAGGTCAGCCTCCCTCCCCGCCAGTCGATCCTAAGCTTGAGGCTACATGGGTTTCACTCTCTACAAAGGTTTTTTATCCAAAATGTCTCGCCTGTCACAACCCACAAGGTCAGGCAAAGTTTTTAGACCTATCTACGAGACAAGCTTTTTTTTCGCAGAGAAACCGAGACTTTGGCGGGGAGACGCTAATTAACTTTGAACAACCTGAACAAAGTTATTTGATCAGCGTTATCACGGACCCACAAGAGCCAATGCCACCGACGTGGTCAAATATCGAGCTCTTAAGCGAAGATGAAATTAACACCATAACGGAGTGGATCACACAGGGTCTACCATAGGAACAAAAATGAAAAAACTTATATCCATAATTCTATTCTATTCGCTTACCTCAAATGCAAACGTCTTTGTAGTAGATCAGGGAGATATTGAATTTAAGGCAAAAGGTAAACCAGCACTTATAAGCATCAATGGTAAATCAGATCACTTAACAGGGAAACTTACAGAAACTGATAATGGCTTTAGTGGTGAATTTGACCTTGATCTAAATCACCTTTCAACAGGAATAGAGCTTAGAGATGAACATTTGAAAAAAACGTACCTTAAAGTAGATCAATACCCACAAGCAAAACTTCAGTTTTCAAACTTAAAGGTCTTAAAAAACCAAGAGATAGATTTTGTTGCAAGCCTAACGCTTCATGGGCAAACAAAAGAGATAAATGGAAATGCAATCGTCTCTGATAAAAATACGATCAACGCAGAATTTATAATCAACCTTGCTGATTTTAGTATTGATATTCCAAGTTTTAAAGGAATAACAGTTGCAAAGGATGTGAAAATTGAGGTCAACGCAAGCCTAAAAGAGATGATAAAATGAGATTTGTACTACTCGTTTTATTGCTGCCAAGCTTGGCTCAAGCTTATGTGGAGAATATTACCCATGGCTATGTCAACTGCATGGCCTGCCACATTTCACAAAGTGGAGGCGGAGTTCTGACAGATTATGGCAGATCTTTGTCTAAGGAACTCATGAGCACCTGGCAAGGATGGAATGGGATTGAAAAGCCATTATTTGGAGCGATCGAAAATAGCGAAAAGATTAAAATTGGTGGCAATATTCGATCGATTCAAACACATTTAAAAAATGATTCCTTTAAACAGGGTCAAGCATTTATCATGCAGCAGAATATAGAAGTGGCCGCTCAATATATGCAATTATGGGTTGTGGCAACAGTTGGTCTTCAGGGAGGACCGAGCAGCTCTGCGACAAAGAATGATATCATCTCTGAACGCCATTATATAAGTTACGACGTGAACGAAGAGTCACGACTCAGGGTTGGCAAGTTTAGAAGAAATTTCGGTCTAAACGACCCAGCTCATACTAGACTTACTAAATCTCCACTAGGCTTTGGATCAAACTCAGAAACATATCAACTCGAGTTTTCAAAATTTAGTGAACAGGATGAAATTTTCATAGCAACTGATTTAGGTGATATCAATGATCCTAAGTCTAAAGAGAGTGAAAAATCATTTCTGATTAATTATGCTCGATATATTGGTTCTGATTCAAAAGTAGGGGTCAACTATCTATATGGTGAGACCGGAAATAATCGACGCAACCTCTTTGGACTCTATAGTGTCTGGAAACTACCGTTTGAAATGTTTTTCAAGGGCGAAGCAGACTATCAACAACTACTAAGCGCTGACGAAACAATACATCTTATGGCCTCAACATTAACTCTTGGCTACCAGGGTTTTAAGGGTTTCACTCCTTATCTCGTAAGCGATTTTGTACAAAGAGACTTAAGTAAGCACAATACGAGAACCAGTCTTTTAGGAATTGGGACTCAATGGCTACCTCTTGCACATATTGAGTTTCAAGTTGAAATTCAAAAACGTATCGACAGGACTCCGAGGCGAATTGCTAGCAATATTGCTTGGATGATGTTTCATTTTTATTTGTGAGGCTCTATGAATGAACAACTTGAAGCTAGCACTAATTTTTATCAGTCGATGTCTATGCGCCGATCAATTAGAAATTTTAGTCGTAAGAAAGTTTCTAAGAAAATTCTAATCAATGCTATCAAAACGGCTGCCACCGCACCAAGTGGTGCTAATAAACAACCCTGGCATTTTGCCATTGTTAACAAACAAGAAATTAAGGATGAAATTAGAAGAGCTGCTGAGGAAGTTGAAAGAGACTTCTATCAACGAAGAGCATCGAATATTTGGCTGGAGGATTTAAAACCCTTTAAAACCGGACCGATAAAACCATATTTAAGTCAGGCAAGTTCTTTGATCGTCGTTTTTACGAGAACCGAACAAAGCTATTACCCTATTGAATCAACAGGAATTGCAGTTGGATTTTTACTAGCTTCTCTGCATCAATCGGGGCTCGCAACTTTAACTCATACACCCAAGCCTATGACTTTTCTTAACAGCAAGCTTGGTCTAGACAAGACCTATAGACCTTATATGATTATTGTCGCAGGGTATGCGCAAAAAAGTATAGAACTACCCTTGATAACTAAAAAACCACTCTGTGAGATCTTGAGTCTTCATTGAAGACTAGCTATTATCAGATATGCCACTAAGTGAAAATAAACAATTCTGGGAGCAAGCTTGGGCCGATGGCCGCACGCGCTTTCATCGTCCAGATCCAAACGCAGGCCTCATCAAATATGCGCAGACCATCTTTGATTCAGGAGATCGCGTTTTAGTCCCATTATGTGGCAAAAGCGTTGATATGCTATGGCTAAGTGAACGTGGCTTTGGGGTCAGTGGCGTTGAAGTTGCCAGGCTGCCAATTGATGAATTCATTAGTGAGAATAATCTAGATGGCACATGGAGTGATCACTCTTATCAAGTTAAAGGTCAGCGCATTAGTATCTTTCATCAGGATTTTTTTAATCACGATGGTCGCTACGAAGCCATCTACGATCGCGCTTGTCTCGTTGCTCTCGCGGCCCCTTTAAGAGTAAGAATGGCCGAACGCTATAAAGCCTTACTCAAGCCAAACGGTCGAATTCTACTCATTACGTTAAAGCATCCCACCGCTGATGGCCCGCCCTTTAGTATATCAGATGAAGAGATTAACAGACTGTTTGCTAAAGATTTTTCAATCGAACTACTCGAGATTGCAAGTGCTCCTGTTGACGAGAGAACGATTGAGATTAGAAAGCTGGAATTGCTATGTCCCTAGTCATTGGCCTGATCACTGGCTTTCTTATGTGTATTCCCATTGGCCCTATCAATGTTTGGGTTATCAACACACGCATCAAAAAAAATGCCGCCACAGCATTAGCAATCGCTCTAGGTGGGTCACTTATGGATCTTGCCTATTTTTATACCATCCTTTCTGGTCTTTCCTTTTTTGAGTTCACCCAGACCTCAGGTTTCTACTTCAAACTCATTGGTATTCTTGTCATCCTTGTTATGGGAGTTAAAGAGCTCATGGCCAAAGGTGATATCGAAATTGCACAGGGAGAAAAGGTCACCAACAAGGGGCTCATGGCCGGTTTTATGACAGGAGTGTTGATCTATACTTCTAATCCAACGCTTATTCTTACCATGACCGGACTTGGTGCATTTATTAAGAGCCTGGAAATATTTGAGTTCAATCAACTTAATATTGTCCTTTGCGCTCTAGGACTTAGTATAGGCTCATTTTTGTGGTTTGTCCTTCTAGTCAAAGTAGTCGATCGTTATCAAGAAAAAATCCGAGAAAAATACTTAGAACTATTTAGCCGCACCAGTGGAATCCTTATGGTCGCCCTAAGTATGTATATGGGTTACAAGTTAGCAACTCTATAGCTGAACCTAGGTTAATTAGAAAAATCTAAATATGCCCTACTCTTTATGAAACTAACCAAAGGTGTTTCATGAAGATTATCCTTATAAGCCTAGTTCTACTTTCCGGCATGGCTCATTCATTCGAGATAGACCCCACTCGCTTTGACACTCTCCCTGATAAAGCAAAAGAAGTCGTCCTAGACGCAATCGTTGATTTTCCTGATCGAAGACCAAGTGTTGGCGATCAAGTACCCGATGATTTCTCCATGATGATGACAATTGAAAGACTAAAGCAACCACTTGATCAAGTTTGGGCTGCCTACACAAGTGTGGCCCCTGCTATTGTTTGGTCGGGACCTAGAGTTAATTACGCCATGGCGATTGATCGCGATACCCAACAAGTCTATTATCCCGATGAAACTTCACCCAGGTTTAAAGAACGACTCATGTTTATGAATTATCTTAATTTCGTGGGCAAATACATGGTCATAGGTCTTGAAGTGACAAAGATCGATCATGTAAAAAAAGAAATTGAGATCGCTTACCTCGAAGGTAATGCTTCTAGAGGAAAACAGATTCTAAAATTCAAAGCTAGTAAAAATGGAACTCAAATTAATCATATCAGTCTGTACCAAAGTGATTCTTGGTTTAGAGATCTAGTGGTTTATCCGTTTTTTCACCGCTTAACCACGGGTGAGCATCATAAGCGTATGAAACGAATGATTTTAGAGAATAAAAAAAGCCCGCTATAAAAGCGGGCTTCATTTCAAAAACTTTTAAACTGAATTAAAGCTTAAACATTGAAGGAAGTGGAAGCACGAAGCCTTCACTCTTAACGTTAGACTTAGTGTCAGTTGAAGGTACATCTTGAACGTCAGTGATCGAGTGACGAATCGCCAGATCAACATTCATTGAACGTGAAAGCTCAGCAGCGCGAACAGCACGAGCTGTGTTCACTGTACCAGAAGTCTTAACCTTACCTACAAGCCAGTCACGAATATCAACAGTACCAAGAATGATCTTCTTGATATCACGTGGTGAAAGTGAAGTGTTGGCATCTTTAACTTGGCCAGCAACATTCGCAACGTATGGAGCCGCTTGTGATGTACCACTTACTACCAAGTACTTATTACCTGGAACAGTTGAGTCAATACCAACACCAGGAGCAGCAACGTCTACCATTTTTGCGCCGTAGTTTGAAAAGCTAGCAAGCTTATTAAACTCTAGAGCAGCTGCAACAGAAATGACGTTATCAGCTTGGATATTTGTTGGTGAAGTTGGGAACTTGTCATTGTTAAGACCATCGTTACCAGCAGCGAAAACGAACAGAGTGTTCTCTGCAGCTTGAACCATATGGTCGCCCTCTTTAATAAGAGTGTTTAGGAACTCAACAGTCAGCTCATGAATTTGCTCTTCAGTAGGTGGCTCTTTTCTCATGATTGTTCCAGCAAGCATTTCAACAATCATCTTAGCTTGTGGGTAACCCGTACCGAATGAACCGTTTGCGATATCAACTTTATGTCCGTCAATATAACGAGCAACATTCGTAAGCATAACCATTTGCTGAGAAGCTAGAAGCTTAAGTCCTTGCTTGATTAAGAAAAGACCAGGTCCTGATTTGTCTGCTTTGAATGGCAGCTTAACTTCAGTTGGAATAATCTTAACGGCCATAATTTTGGCAAGATCAGAATCTTTAGCAGTGATGCCGGCAACGTGAGTTCCGTGCATGAAGTTGCCATAGACTTGAAGAGATTTGATAAACTCTTCATCTTGAACCTTCATCTTAACCCAATCTTTTTCTTCCTGAGTAGCCGTGCCATAGAAAGACTTGGTTTGGATTTCAAAGAAACGACGAACATCAAAAGTTAGAGTACCCATGTATGAGTAGTCGATGATTTGATTGTTCGACTCAGCGAAATTCCAACCATTGATATCGTCTTGATAACCATTGTAGTCATCATCGCGATCGTTGGCTTCAACTTCACCTTCGTTAATCCAAGCTTTATCGTAAAGCTCTTTGTGTAATAGATCAGTACCGGAATCGATAACTGCAATCGAAGCACCATGAGCAGTGAATGCACTCATAGCGAATATAGCTAGCAACTTTTTCATTAAGAACCTCCGTGTCTAAGCCACGCTAAATAACAGAATAAGATAAGCGTTAATTAAAACGCCCAGAAGTTGAACTGTCCCGTCCAACATTCTGTCTTTTACTGTCATTTTTGAGGTTTTAAATCTTAAGCTAACTTTCTAACTTTACCGACATTTCCGACCAAAAAGATCAACATTAATCCCACGATCATGCCGCCGCCAAAGTTACCAGGACCACCAGTCATATCAACACTGCCACAGGCGCCACCACCCTCTTCGTCAGAGCGTGTAATGATTGGTGTAGGGTTTGATGTATTAAGTGGGTCACTACCAGAGAGAATAGGATCTTCAGCTATTGTGCGGGCCGCTTCTGCGACTGCTGACACGGCGAAAACAAATCCGCCACCACAACGTCCTTGGACACTGCACATACCACTCATTTGCGAACCGCTGGCGCGCAAAATTCTCTCAACTTGGTGGGCCGCAATATCAGTATTCACACTTTTCATTAAAGAAACGATGCCAGCGATATGTGGCGCCGCCATAGAAGTACCGCTCATCTCAGTCACTGTATCTGAGCCTGGAGATGTGCGACCTGTATTTCCAAGCGAGACAACACCATTTGGTGATTGTCCGCCGGGTGCCACGATATCAACAGCGCTGCCATGATTTGAAAACCATGAGAGTGCACGTGACTTATTAGAAGCACCAACTGTTACAACATTATTACAAGTTGCTGGTGTCACTGGATTTTGATCGATGTCTTGTGCACTATTACCGGCGGCCACTACAACAACGGCACCTTGAGTGACGGCGTAATCAATCGCCGCTTGCATGGTGAAGTCGCATCTGCCAGAACCACCAAGACTTAGGTTAATAACTTTTGCTGGATTAGGATTGGGACGAAGACCATTAACGATGCCTTGTGGTCCACCTGCGGCCCAACGAATGCCATCGGCGATATCAGAAGTGTAGCCACCACATTTACCAAGCACGCGAATTGGCAAAAGTTTGGCGCGAGGATTGATACCCGCAACATCTTTACCATTATCTGTTTCGGCTAAAATTGTTCCGGCCACGTGAGTGCCGTGCCAAGAGGAATTACTTGATTGACCTTGGTAACAAGGATCACCCGGAGCAATCCAATCACCCGGATCGCTAGCATCGCGATCGCGCCCATCACCATCATTAGACATTGATGTATCGCTAATAAGGTCGGCCCCTTGAAGAATGCGGCCACCAAAGTCGCGATGGTCACGAATACCTGTATCAACAACAGCGACGACGATGTCTTCGCCTTCGCTTTCTGTCCACACTGTATTGAGATCAATTCCAGAGAAGTTATCAAAGAAGTGCCATTGATCATCAGCGCGAGGATCATTGACGCTTGGATTAGTCATACCAAAATGCGAGAGAACTCTATCCTCTTCAACAATGGCCACGTCGGCCCATTGCTTTTTGGCCTCTTCGACCGACTCACCTTCTTTTAGTTCGACAATCATGCGGCCGCTATCAGGGGCGCTTCGACCTGAACTTCTGCCTAAGAATTTACCATCCTGGTCTTTCTTAAAATTGACGATCAAACGCTTGGGCATTTGCGCCGACAGAGTAAGGGGAAATAAAAGAATGAGTACTAATAAGCGTGTGACCATTTTTCCTTCCTTGGAGAGGTCTATCGCTATTGTAACTTTCAAATCCCGGGCCAGCGTCCCAGCACATTATTCCGGTGTATTAGACGGTTATACTCGGGGGCAAATTGACCTTAAAAACGCAAAATGGCCCCTATATAGGGGCCATCTTATTGAATCTTTGAATTTTATTTTGCAGCGTGTAATTATTTAGTTTCTTCCGCTGGAACGTTACCACCAAGGATATCCATTAGGGCTTGGATATTAGTGATACGTGTGACGTCTTCGCCGCGACAACCTTCGTCAGTGCAATGATTAGAAACACGACAACCTTGACCATAGTCGTAGTTATAATCGTTCTCGCCGCGAACTAGGATCCCTTCAACCACACCAGTTTCTGCGTTAAATACTGCTGAACCAGAGTTACCACCGTAAGTATCTAGGTTAGCAATGAAGAAAACTGAGCTGTCGTTACTGCGAACGTTAGCGCCAGCAGCAACTTTAGTTGGAAGACCAGTTGGGTGACCTATCACAACGATTGGAGTCTTATCTTCGATTTTACCAGTTGTACGAACAGTAAGTGGCGTACGATCAGTCACCTTGCGATCAAGACGGATAAGAGCGAAGTCATCCTGGCTTGAGCGATCAAGTGATTGAGAGATAATTTTGCTACAGCCATAAACATTTGAAGCGTCAACAGTCATAGCTGCTTCAGTGTTGGCATCATTATTAGCGTAACCGAATACCCATTTGTTTGAAGCACAGTCATCAGCTGAAGTCATACAGTGACCAGCCGTTACGAGAAGGTCTTCACCAACTAGAAAACCTGAACAGTTAGCAGCTGTCATTTGCTCAGAAAAACGCTCAGACTCACACATGCCGCGCTCTTTAAGAGATGGGCCTGTAATAGTAGCAAGATCGCCTTCGATAGTGATTTTTGAAGAATCGATCATACCAGCTGTTGATTTAGCAAGTTCAAGGTGAAGTGTATTTGTAACTTCATAAAGATCTAAACGGTCATCGGCACCGTAAATGACTTTATTATTTGTATCGCGAGCAAAGCTCAAAGTTGAAAGAGCTGCAAGTGCGATGATCATCCCTAATTTGTACATACGTCGTTTTCCTAGAAATAGTTGACTCAAAGATGACATTAAAGAATGCCCGAGCTTGTTCTTCAACTAACAAGTTCTTACAAATTAGCGTGATATCCGTTTAGAAACACTGCCTCTAGGCTTGACTTAAAGCGGTGACCATCAAAGGGAGACCAACCAACTTTTGTTTTAACGCTATTATTACTTATAGTTATGGGTTTATTTTTGTGAAGCACTGTAAATGACGCACTATACCCCTTTGCTAACTCTCCGTAGCCATGACCTAGTGCATTTAAACTTGGAAACCATAGCTTCCATGTCTCTAAAAACTTTGCAGTAAATTGACCTGGATTACGACTACATGCGCTGGCCAAGATCTTGGGATCAACTCCAACTTCCTGCCAAAGCCAGCCAACCAAGGTGGCATAGGTATCAAGTCCTGGCATACCGGAAGTACCATTGAGTTTTTCTTCTTTCGTGTGAGGCGCGTGATCTGTGGCCAAGTATTCAATCTCACCCTTAGTAAAAGCATCGAGTAGTGCATCTTGATCAGCACTTGGACGAATGGGTGGATTCATTTGATACCAATATTCATTGCCCTTAGGCAGAGTACTGGAATTGAAATAAAGATGTTGAGGCGTAACCTCTATCTCAACTTTTCCGCCACTTTTCCTAAAAGCACGAACGGCCTGCAGTCCCTCACCACTACTGTAATGACAAAGTTTACCTTTAAGGTCGTAGCGCTTAATTAACTCCAGTGCTTGATGAGTTGCTAAAACTTCAGCTTCAACGGGACGACGCTCGCCGTGAGTTGGCGCATTCTTATACTGCTCGAGTACGTCAGGGTCTTCACAGTGAAAACTCACGTCACAATTTTTATAGCGCTCGAGCGCCAGATCAAGTGATTGATGATCTTTAAAAAACAAATACCCTACTGATGGCCCCATATAGGCTTTATAGGGAACGCGTTTTGAAAGCGGATTAGTGAGCGGCCCGATACCGGCGTACATGAAAAGGCTGATGTCACTTTTAAGTGCCAATTGCATCTTGGCTTTATAAGAATCATCATCAATCGGAGCTGTTGGGTTATTGGGCATATCACAACAATGAACCACGCCACCATTTAGTGCAGCGGCACTGGCGGTTTGAAAAGTTTCTTTATATTTGTTTTTGCCCGAGACATCTTCTCTGGCGTGAATATGTACATCACCCATACCAGCAAAGAGTAAGCAATCATCCGAGTAGATATAATCAAGTTTAGACGAGGCAATGCCCAGTTGCCCGACATCGACGATTAAGCCAGTCTTTTCATCCCACACAATCTGCTGGCGCTTAATATCATCGGGGGTGGCACATACGGCCTCAAGAGATTTGATCGTCATGCTTCTCCCTGCCAAACAAAGCGCCAACAACGCCCATCGATATCAATAGCTTCAAACTGGTGGCGCCCATCTTTTTCATGGGGAGCAACTGCACCTTGGACTGGATTATCGATATGGCGATAAAGAGTGAATTGATATTTTTGCCACAGCTCAGCCAGCTCATTATAAGAGTCGACTTGGAATTCGAGACTGGTACTCGCTCCTTGATCAACCTTCTCGTCGTCTACCACATAGAGTTCGAGTGGACCGAAGTTCATCAGATAATTCGTTTTATGTTCTATCACTTCGAGATCTAAGAACTCGGAGAGAAAGCCTACTAATTGTCGCGGTTTCGATGTTGGAAGAACAATGCGAGTTAACTTCATAAGCTTTTTGTAACAATTGGCTCTTTGTAGAGATCTTGGGTTACTAAGAAAACGTTAACCATACAATTATCATCGAGTTCAACCCCATACTCATACTCTTCAGTGGTATGGGCCAAAAGCTCAAGCTCAGTTGAACGACCAAGATCAGTGCATGATTCTTGTTCAAAAATATAAAGCCAAGCATTGAGAACAAGTTTCATGCTCTCAACGAATCTGAGCTTTGTACCTGCTGGCAATACATAGGGAGCACCATCAGTTGCGATGAGATCGATTTTTTGATTCAGTTCAACGCTATGATCAACTTCAAGGTCTAACCAAGAAGCGCCAGTTAAAAAAGTAAAGGCCAATGTCGCGATTAATAATTTTTTCATAAGAACTCTCCTACTGTAGCAAACGTATGGGCCAAGGCCGGATCGTGCAAACGTACAAGCACATTCGTTTGCGGAGCAAGATTGTGCTGTAACCAAGTGAGGTATTTGATCTGCATATATTCTGTCTGCTCTTTGACCCCTAGGTCAACTTTAGCGCTGGCCAATTGTTTAAGAAAAGACTTTCGAGAAATTGCAACAATCCACTTTTGGCGGCCAAAGCTGGCTTCAAAATGACTAATAAATTTAGGTAGCAATTTTAAAAGCTGCCAATTTTGCTCAAACGTCTTGGAAAAGCCAAAACAGAAATCAAAATAGGGCTGAGTCAGGTCATGTTCCTCATACCAAGCATGGGCCGAAGCAAAGCATTCGAAAAGATTCTGATAAATATCATTTTGAGTGACATAGTCCATGTGCCTTGAAGTCAGCGCTCTGTTTGGAGCAAGGTTGTGACAAAAGACACTCTCTAGGTTTGGATGACTCTTAAGCACAGTTTCTAGCTCTTGATCGAGTTGACCCGAGACATCATTCCAAAGAGAAATCTGTTTGAGGCCCAAGGCTTTTATGATGGTTTCACTTTTATAAGTATCAACTGAGATAGGAATATTTTCGTCAATGAGTTCAAGCGCAGGCTTTAAGCGCAGCCATTCAAGCTCACTACTAATAGGTTGGTTCATGGGTGCGGTTGATTCTGCGCCTAGGTCGATAAAGTTCGCTTGAACTTCTCTCCACTGTTTCACGCGCGCAGCTAGATTTTCTCGTTGGAGGAGCTCTCCCCCATCCGAAAAAGAATCGGGGGTCATATTTAAGACCCCCATAAACTTGAAACTATTTTTTGATACAGAGTTCATTAAGCTGGAACTGGATCATCTCCGCCAACAATTGGCGTTTCAGCCTGGGCCTTGGCCAGGGCTTCAGCTTTTTTCTTATCTGTAATAGGTACACCGATATCTTTGCCTGCAACCAAATCTTTGATCTGGTTAATATCAAGTGTTTCCCAAATCATCAGACCTTCGGCCACGCGATCAAGAGCTTCACGATTCGCTTTTAGAATATTAAGAGCAATCTCGTGATTCTTATTCACAAAACGCTGAATCTCTTCATCAATCGCTTCAGCGGTGCGCTCTGAGTAACCAGAAAAATCTTCCGGAGCATAGCTTGTGCCAAATGGATTGGTGCTGGCTTTATGGTAGTTGATTGGTCCCATCTTTTCAGACATACCCCAGTTACAAACCATATTGCGCGCTAGTGAAGTCGCTCTTTCAATATCATTAGAAGCACCGTTGGTAATATCACCAAACACAAGCTCTTCGGCACAACGTCCACCCATCAAGAAAGCAATGAAGTTCTCAGCGCGCTCATTGGTGAGGTTGAGCATATCTTCGCTAGGTAGAGTTTGCGTAACACCAAGAGCTCCACCACGAGGCATAATCGATACTTTATGAATCGGATCAGTGTGTGGAAGGTTCATTCCAACCAGCGTGTGACCGGCTTCATGGAAAGCGGTAACGCGTTTTTCTTTATCAGAGATAACCATCGACTTACGTTCTGGCCCCATAAGGACTTTGTCTTTGGCCGATTCAAAGTCAGAATTATCGAGCTTTTTCTTATTCAGACGAGCAGCATTGAGGGCCGCTTCATTCACGAGATTAGCAAGATCAGCACCAGTGAAGCCTGGTGTTCCACGAGCGATGGCCTCAAGGTTCACCCCTTCAGCAAGCGGAGTTTTCTTCGTGTGAACTTTAAGAATTCCAAGACGACCGCGAACATCGGGAGAGCCGACCATTACGCGACGATCAAAGCGGCCAGGGCGAAGAAGCGCGCGATCGAGCACATCGATACGGTTAGTAGCAGCGATTAAGATCACGCCATCATTGGCTTCAAAACCATCCATCTCAACCAGAAGTTGGTTAAGCGTTTGTTCACGCTCATCGTGTCCGCCACCCATACCGGCGCCACGGTGGCGACCAACGGCATCGATCTCATCGATAAAGATGATACATGGAGCATGTTTTTTACCTTGCTCGAAAAGATCGCGAACTCGGCTGGCACCAACACCGACAAACATTTCAACGAAGTCTGAACCAGAGATACTGAAAAATGGAACATCGGCTTCGCCGGCAACGGCGCGGGCAAGAAGTGTTTTACCAGTTCCCGGAGGACCAACAAGGATCACGCCTTTTGGAATTTTTCCGCCAAGCGCCGTGTATTTTTTTGGATCTTTAAGAAAGTCGACAACTTCTGCCAGCTCTTCTTTAGCCTCTTCAACACCTGAAACATCGCCAAAAGTAACTTTCTTATCATTAGGAGTCAGCATGCGAGCTTTAGACTTACCAAAGCTCATGGCTTTGCCACCACCGGCTTGAAGCTGACGTAGGAAGAAGTAAAAGATCACAATGAGAAGAATCATTGGGCCCCAGTTAAGCAGCAATGATGTAAAGAATGTTTGCTTTTCTTCTTCTTCGTACTCTGGAGTTAGACCATTTTTTCTTAATAGATTGAAAGTGACGTCACCGGTATTACCTGTCAGCTTAAAGCGATCTTTACCGCCGACATTTTCAGTATAGGTTCCGATAATTGTATTTTTACCCTTGAAAGTGACATCTCTTACTTTGCCTGATTCAACTGCTGTGATGAAATCGGGGTAAGTGACTTTTTTATAATCATCGCCGGTTTCGCGCGTGACTTTTGCGAGTAGGGCCATCATCAAGATGACGACGAGCCAAAATGTTAGAGTCTTTTGTTGTGGTTTCATTCTTCTTCCTTAAGAGCTGCTCTTTCTCAAACCTTGAGAAAAACTAGTGATTTATTGTACGAAGAGGCCGCCAAAGAAGCAACAAAAGGCCTAAATATTCAGTGATTTCCACTGTAATTTAAGCTTTTTCTTGAGTTTGAGTTTGACCATGCGCGACCAAGGAAGAAGCACGACGTTAGAACTTTCACTACCAGGAACTAATGGATGAGATTTCAAGCCTTGTTTAGATAGCCATTTCGGAGCATTCCAAACCGCGACTAACGGCTGATGATTTTCGAGAGTAGATAAATCACACAACCTCGGAATCTGAGAAGTTATATGCCATATTTTATTTAAGCGCTGCTCGCCGGCCCTGGTAGTCAGAATTATTTGACCAGAAAAAGTCCAGGCTTTCACGCCACCACTTAGATTATGCGGGCCTTTTCGACCGGCCTTAAGTGAATTGATCATTTTAACAAGTTCACCACTACTGCTGCTTCGACCTTGAGTGCAAAGCTTATAGTATTCCTCACGCACGAGCGGCATGGCCTGATCGAGATCTTCGCCAAAGATAACCGTGACTCCACTGCTGCGTTTGATGGTCACTGCATTTTTTTTAAAGACACTCACACCAAGCTTGTGTGCCAATTCATTCGAGCGATTCACATAATGCTTGAGATAATTTGGGTAGCGGCCAGCAAATTCCGTGTTAATCACACGACGCAAATGATTGCGAGCAAAGCGCTCATCCTGATTACTGGCGTCTTCAAAGGCCCAAAGCCCAAGCGCTTGATGGATGGAATTAATTTGCGCCCGAGATAAACACATAAAGGGTCTGACTTTGCGCCCGTTAATCACTGGAATCCCCAGTGACGGCCTTAGTGTGGAAGAACGCAGCGATTGCAATAGTGACCACTCGAGTGAGTCATCAATATGATGGCCAAAGGCCATGACTTCACCAGCTTGCAGATTCTGTTTGAGTAGACGCAGTCGAATACTGCGGGCACTGGCCTCAAAATTAGACGACATTAAATCAAGCTGAGCTCTCAAAGTTAAGAGCTCAACCTCATGATCATTACAAAGCTTTCTCAGATTCTTTTCAATGCTGATTTGTTTTTCTTGGGTGCCGTGATCGACATGAACAGCGCGCACTGAAAAGCCGTGCTTTTTGCCTAGGGCCGCCACTACCGAAAGTAAAAGTGTTGAGTCGACCCCGCCGGATAAGGCCACCACGCAGCCACTTGGTAGCTCGCAAGTCCGCTTCCAAAACTCACCTACATGGTGCGTGAGTCGGCTAAAAAGCTTGTGGTTTCGGATACTTTTCATCTTTTTTAATTATCACTTCCGTTGACAGACAATCCACCCTTATTTAAGATACGCAGACTTTTTCAAAGTATATGGCTTGGTAGCTCAGTTGGTGAGAGCGACGGATTCATAACCCGTAGGTCGGCAGTTCAACTCTGCCTCAAGCCACCATCTTTCCCTTTTAATTTCTCAAAACCATACAAAAAAATAGTTTATACTTATTTCATGTCAAAGAACTACTTCCTAAGTCCAGACAGGGCCAGCCAGTACGACTTAACTAGGCCTAGTTTTCACGCTAAGGCGCTGGAATACTTGCATCAGTCCAATTCATCGATGCGCTATAAGCGTGTGCTCGATGTTGCCTGCGGAACAGGGCAATCTTCCTTGGCCCTTAGTGAATGGGCCGACGAAGTTGAAGCGATTGATTCGTCTCAAAGCATGCTCGATCACGCTGTAGAACATAAAAACATTAACTATCAAGTCGCCTCGGCAGAAGATCTTCCTTTTCCCGCTGATCACTTCGATCTGATTTTTTGCGCTTCAAGTTTTCATTGGTTTAAAAAACGCATTTTTTTGGCTCAAGCTAAAAAATGTCTTAGACCCGGTGGCAAAATCGTTATCTACGACTCCTATATTATCAGAGGTCTTAGCGATGAATTTGGCGAAGAATATAACAAACGCTTTCCGGCCATGTACGACGATGTAAAATTATTCGATGAAGAGCTTAAGCTTTTAGGCTTTAGTAAAAAGAAGATTGAGCACTTTGATGTCATCACGACCTTTACACCAAAGACCACGGCTGAATATTTTTTCAATCTCAGTAATGTGGCGGCTAAAATCGAGCAAGGAGGAGATGCTAAGGAAATTCAGGAATACTTGCATACTTTAGTGAATCAAGAACTCACAGGTGCGCCGATCATCTTCCAAATCCTTCTCACTAGTGTCGAAAAAAATGTTTAAGGCATTACTTGAGGCTAAAAAAACAAAGCTTCAAAGCGAGTTGGCCTCGTTGGCTGATTCTAGTAAGCCAGTCGATCTTAATGAGCCCATCGGTAGGCTGTCTCGAATGGATGCCATGGCCCAACAACAAATGATTTTAGGTACGAAAAGAAATATCGAACTGGCCCTCACAAAGATTGAGACAGCTTTAAAAAGAATAGAGCTTGGTACTTATGGTGATTGTCTTGAGTGCGGCGATAAAATAGATGAAAAAAGATTGAAGGCCAGGCCTGAGGCGACGGTTTGTCGCGAATGTATCGACTAGCGAAGTAGCTCTTTAGCCGCCAAAAAAGCCAAGGTATAGCCGTTTTTATAAAGTCCGTGAATGGAATAAACCTCGCCTGCGACTCGCCCCCAAAAAGGCAAACGTTTGTGACCTTTATGACGAACGCCGACTTCAATTTTCCAATCAAGCCCTTTAGGAAGATCAACTTCAAAGTTTTCTAAAATACTTTTTAAATCATTTGTCCTAGGCGCAAGATTTGGCCAGCCTAATTCATCTTCTTTGTCATCGAGACTACCAAGTAGCAGTGTTTTATCTTGGGCGCGATAAATGAGATTATGCGGCCCTTTTGAGAGAATCCAAGCGCTCTCACCAAGATCAGCTTTCGCGTGAGCGTATTGCCCCGAGACGGCGCGCGTTTTATCAGTGAAACCAAGCAAACTATTGGCCGCACCAAGTGCGAGATAGCACTGATTAAAATTAAGCTTCTTGCCAGAGTGAAGTGTGATTTCATGTTCGCTATACTCAACCAGAGTATCCGAGAGTTCGATCAGGCTATCTTTTAAAATACTTTTGAACGTTTGCTCTAGAGAACTTAGAAAAACACGGCTTGAAGCCAGCAAACAAGCTTCAGGTGCATCACCAAAACGTTTATTAAAGTTGTCGATATCACCGTGAGGTAAGTGCTTTTGCGTGGCTACTTCAACTCCAGAAAAGTTTTGAAAATATTTTTGAAAAAGCTCAAATCCTGCAATCAAATGATCGCCATGTCGACTTTCTCCCCTATGGAGTCCAGCGCGGGAGATAAGTGAAGTGGATGTCAATGAACATGTTGGAAAAACTGGAGATTTTATCCAAATTACTCTACGCGCACGGTCTAAACGACCCTCTTTGATCATTTGAGCATAAGTCCATAAAAAAGCATGGGCCGCTATCCCCTGACCGATGACAATATCACTCAATTTTTCTGTCATTGGACAACTTTCTCCAGCTAAATATTGTCAACTAAGGTGCAACTGATTATCGTTTTCTCTCGATAAAATAGTCTAGATTCAAAGGGAAGAAATGACCACCACAATGGATACACAAGCAATCGCCTACGCCGTCGCCAAAACTAATATTAAGGCCGCATCAGTCCTTTCTGTGCTCAAGCTCTTAATCGACGAACAGTGCACCATCCCCTTCATCACACGCTATAGAAAAGAGATGACTGGTGGACTAGATGAGACCCAAGTTCAAGCGATTCAAGAATCCTATGAAGAATGTATTGAAATCGAAAAGCGTCGCGCCTACGTCCTCGACACCATTAAAAAAATGGAGAAAATGACGCCACAACTTGAAAAGCAGATTAGGGCTGCTTCAACTTTAGTCCAGATCGAAGATATCTACGCCCCTTATAAATCAAAGAAGAAAACTAAAGGGCAAATGGCCGAGGAAGCGGGACTTCTACCGCTTGCTGAGATGATTATGAGCGGCAAGCTTGATCTTAATAAGCTTGAAGCTGAGTACGCCACTAAGTTTATCAATAAAGAACATAAGATCGCCGCCTGGAAAGACGCACTCGATGGTGCTCAATCCATTATCATGGAGAAAATTGCTCACAATCCAGAGGTTAAAGAAAAACTTCGTCGCGATTATTGGGCCCAGGCTAAGATCGTTTCAAGCCTTAGAAAAGATGCAGAGAAAATTGAAGATCATACTAAATATAAAGATTGGCTTGAGTATGAGCAGAAGATTTCTGATCTAACCGATTCAAAGCACGGCCACCGTTTCTTGGCCCTTCGCCGTGGCATGACTCAAAAAGTCCTTAAAGTTGAAGTGGTCTTTCCAGAAGAGTTGGCACTGCCAGCGATAAGCGCAGAGATGTTTGATCTAGCTAAGATCGGATGTCGCGACTTCGTTGAGACTTGCATGAAAAAAGCCCTTAACCTAGCCATTCACCCTTCCCTAGATCTTGAAGTTAAAGGTGAACTGAAGAAAGTATCCGATGAATCGGCCATCAATGTTTTTGGTGTAAATCTCAAGAACTTATTGCTTCAACCTTATCTTGGACCAAAAGCTGTGATCGGACTTGATCCAGGAATTAGAACCGGTGTTAAAGTTGCCGTGGTCGATGATACCGGCAAGTTTGTTGTCGATACGGTCGTCTACCCTCACCCTCCAAAGCAAGACGTTCAAAAATCGGCTATGGTGATTGACGCCATTATTGAACAATTTAAAGTCACTCATATTGCGATTGGAAACGGCACTTATGGTCGCGAAACTTTGGACTTCGTTGAAAAGAACGTCAAAGCAGTCAAAGATGGCAAGGCCATGGCCACGCTTATCTCTGAAGCCGGTGCTTCGATTTATTCGGCCAGTGAAATTGCCAGAAAAGAATTCCCTGATAAAGACCCAACTGTTCGTGGCGCCATCTCTATCGCTCGTCGCTTCCAAGATCCACTGGCAGAGCTAGTTAAAATTGATCCAAAATCAATTGGCGTTGGTCAGTATCAACACGATGTAAACCAGATTAGACTAAAAAAGCAGTTAACTGGCGTAGTCGAGAGTTGCGTGAATTACGTAGGCGTTGATCTCAACACAGCATCAGCACCACTGCTTTCATTTGTTTCAGGAATTGGCCCAAGCGTGGCCGATAATGTGGTTAAGCATAGAGAAAAAATTGGCGGCTTTAAAAATCGTGCTCAGCTTTTAGAAGTTTCGCGCTTTTCTCCTAAGGTTTATGAGCAAGCGGCGGGATTCTTACGCATTTACAACGGTGAAAATCCACTAGACGCAACTTTCATTCACCCTGAGAGCTATCCAATCCTAGAGAACTGGGCCAAGAAAAATGGCGCCGATCTCAAGCTGCTTAAAGAAGACCGCGATCTAATTAAAAAACTCGAATCGGACAAGGAGCTTTTAGCTGAGCTTGGTGAATTTACTCATAAAGATATTTTGAAATCGCTTAGCGCTCCTTCGCAAGATCCGCGTACAGAGTTTAAGAGTTTCGAATTTAGAAAAGACATCTCCAGCATTAAAGATCTTGGCGAAAACGAGTGGTACCCTGGCGTTGTGACCAATATCACACAATTTGGAGCCTTCGTTGATATCGGACTTAAAGAAAATGGCTTGGTCCATATTTCTCAAATGGCCGATAAGTTCGTCGATAATCCGCTAGAAGTTCTAAAAGTGGGTCAAGAAGTTAATGCGCGAGTCATGAGTGTTGATCTTGAGCGTGGACGCGTATCTCTGTCACTTAAAAAAGATGATGGCCAGGGTGTTGCTACTTCCTATGCTGAACGTGGCATTGGCGGCGCCAATAACAATACAAGAGCGACAAAAGCACCGCCTCCACAGGCCATGAAGAACAATGCTTTTGCCGGTCTTAAGAACTTAAAGATTTAAATTAGTAACACGGGCTGCTGCCAACCGAGTGGCTCGATGTACTTGATCTTGAATGTCTAAACTTCGCCATAGAGGTTGAACCTTCAAGTAGTGATGCCATCACGTTGGTGTACGTTGTTACATCGACGTAATCCACCATTTGTGAACCATAGACTGGGACATTCTCATAACCACATTCAGTTGTACCTGGACGAGTATGGCAGACCTGGCGTGTATCATTACCAGTACACGTCACTACTCCATCGTCATCGCGAGAGCAGTTTGATGGACTAGGAACATCACGACACTCAGTTTCACCTGGTGTTGTGTGACAACGATAAACACTCTCATAGCGTAGAACACATGATTCAGACCTAGAGTAACGTCCTGAGCGTGAGCTGGTTGAGTTGGTATCAATTTTTAAGTCATAAGGTTGACCCGATTCACTTGAATTCACCAAAAGTTCACCGTCGTGAGTTGGTAGTCGTGTCCCCTCTTCAATGGCAAATGGAACTTTGATTTTCTTGCCATCTACTTTCATCACAAGGTTAACATTAGTTTTAGATGTTGGATTAAGAACCGCTTCATACTCACCTTCTTCAATGGTGACGATTTCGCGCTTTCTTCCTAGGAAACCTGATTTCTTCTCAACGGTGATAGCATTTTTCACCGAGAGATCGCCCTTCATCGAATCACATGCAACAACACTCATGGCAATCAATGCCAAGACAGCGAACTTCTTCATCATTCCTCCAAGAATACTTAAGTTTCTTTGAGGTAGAGCAAGACTTGGGCCAAGAAATTTTTACATATTTTTAAAGTGTTACTTGATTAACACATCAAGTCTATGAGTGAACCAGGGTCAAAATATCGGGATCACTTCGCACCACGCGCTGAGAAAAAAAATTAACAAGCAGAGCGAATCAATGCCAGGTGATCTTGCGAGCGATGAAATTGTCTAAGGCTCCAAAGACTAAAGATCCAAGAGATGAGGCAAGGAACCAAAAATGATGTAAGTAGACCCGTTGAAGTTATGTAGATAGGTATTTCTCTATCAACGAAAACAGCGGGCAGAATTTCAAGACCAAAGACCGAGAATAATTTCAAAAATACAAAGGCGCTGATAATTCCAAGTAAACATGAACTCATACTCAGTGCCATGAGTGAAAAACCACTAGAGTGTTCCAAACGATTTTTAGAAGCACCTAGGATCCAAAGCCCGGTTAAGTCCCATTTAATTTTATCAAAGAAGAGAAAAAGCCCGGACACGATACAAAGGGCCACCAATAAAGACATCACGGTGAAAAGAAAGACCATGACACTCGTTTCAAGCCCTAAGGCCCAAACCAGCGTTTCATGGCGTTGTTCCCAAGTTTGAATTTTCCAATCGCTAAAGCGCTCTTGCAGTTTTTGTTTAAGCTCGCTTGAGATATCTGAATAGAGCCGAACTCGATTGATAGTGCGCTCGCGAGTGAGATTAAAAAGCGAAGCTTGCCTAACCCACAAGTGCATGGCATCGACTTCTGGCACATCACTGGCAATCAAACGCTCAACTCGAACAGAAACACTTCGGGGTACTTCTGTTAGGAAAAAATCAGTATGGGCGGGAGAGATAATGCGAATTTGCTCGGATGGCCCAGCGCCAATTCTTGAAGCTAGTTCATAGGGAAGAATGGCTTCATCCATAGAGGCTTCTTTATCAATCAAAAACTGAGGAAGGGCAGCGACATCAACTCCGTGAACAACTGCCGCCGATAAATAGGAGCCAGCTTGAACCAACACTTCCAGCTCGTACTCTGGGATGGCCTCGACCTCGTATTCAGACAATAGATGTAAAAGCTTAGATAACTCAGGCGAATGAGCGGCACTTTGACCAACCAGCACAGCTCGCCCTTCAACATATTTAGAGCGCTCCATCAGTTTATTTTGAAGTCCACCCATAGCACTTTGCAGGACTAAGAGAGCAAAACTTGAAATGAACAAACCCGCCAAGGCCAAAAGTAAAAGCTTTTGTCTTTGACGGGATAAAAAGATGGTCTGAAAATAAAAACGAAATAAAGTTCTACGCATTAGATCTCGTAGAACTTCTTCTTGTTTTGCACCAAGTCCTTAAGGAAGTCACTGGCTTTATAACGGTGCTCGTTAACATCACTGGCGTATTTATCAAGGGCATCTAAGATGCGATCAAGCCCTTCACCATCAGCATACTTAAGCAGTCCTCCTCTAAACGGAGGAAAGCCAATACCAAAGATGAGACCTAGATCAACCGTGCTAGCACGATCAACAATACCTTCACTCAAAATGATCGAAGCTTCATTAATCATTGGTAAGAACACACGCATTTGAATATCGGTTTCACTCATTTTCTTAGACTTGCCAGGAAGAAGTGATGAAAGCTCTTCATTATCTCCGGCCGGCTTGCCTTTTTCGTCATACTTATAAAAACCAATATTAGAGATCTTACCAAGCCATTTCTTGTCGACCATCTTCTGCGAGAAATTCGACGCCATGGCGCGATCACCTAGTCCTTCATGAAGAATATGAGCGACTTTCACACCCACATCAATTCCGATTTCATCAAGCAACCTACAAGGGCCCATCGGCATGCCGAAGTTCAAGCAAGCATCATCGAGATCTTTAACTGAAACACCTTCTTCAAGTAAGAAGCCTGCTTCATTGAGATAAGGCATAAGAATACGGTTAACCAAAAAGCCCGGGCCATCTTTAACAATGACTGGCGTTTTCTTAACTTTAAGCACCCACTCATACAGAGCTTTAAGAGTTTCTGGTGAAACCTTGGAGTGCGTGATGATTTCAACTAGCGGCATACGGTGAACAGGATTGAAAAAGTGAAGTCCTGCAAAGCGTTCTGGCTTTTCAAGCGCTTTGGACATTTCTTCAACACTTAAAGATGAAGTATTAGATGTTAAAAGTGTATCAGCGCGCACATACTTTTCAGTATCGGCGAAGACCTTCTTTTTAATATCCATATTCTCAACAACGGCTTCGATTAACAGATCAACTTTATCAAAGCCTTCATTATCAAGCTGACAAGTAATTGAGCGCTGCTTTCTTTCAAACTCATCTTGAGTCATTTTACGACGCTTAAGTGATTCGGCAAAATTCTTAGATGACTGCTTAAGACCAAGGACTAATCCATCTGGGTTGAGATCTTTCATCAGCGGGGCCATACCATTATCGGCCATTAGCCAGGCAATACCGCCACCCATTGTACCAGCACCAAGCACAGCACCGCGCTTAAGTTTTGGAGAACTTCCAGAAGCCTCAGGTCCTGGGTACTTTTTAGCTTCTTCAACCATAAAGAAAATATGGCGCAAATTTTTAGACTGCTCGCCTACACAAAGTTCACCAAAGGCTTGGCTTTCACTTGAAAGGTAAGAACTGCGCCCTTTCATCATGCCCGCTTCCATGACATCTAGAATTTTCAGTGGTGCCTGGTAGAAGCCTTTCGTTTTTGAAAGAACGTTTTCACGGGCTTTTTGGAAGATAATTTTCTTAGATAAGAAATTATCGGCAGCAAAATGACCGAGCTGATCTTTTAGTGATTCTTTCTTTTTAGATTTCGTGAAAAAGCTTGGAGCCATTTTAAGTAAGTTTTCTTTTGGATAAGTTTCATCGGCCAAGCCTAGTTTTTTGGCCTTATAACCTTTAACCATCTTGCCGGTTAGAATGAGATCAAGCGCAGCTGGAAGACCGATACGCTTTGGCATACGGTAAGTTCCACCAAAACCAGGAATCAGGCCAAGCTTAACTTCAGGCAGACCAAACGCAGTAGCATCATCATCAGAAGCGATAATTGTTTTACAAGAAAGCACAAGCTCAGTACCACCACCAACGCAAACGCCATGAACGGCCGCTACGGTTGGAATACTTAAATCTTCTATTCGATTAAAGATCTGTTGACCTTGCTCAGCTCCGTCAGCGGCTTCACTCTCCGTTTTCATGGAGTCGATGAGATTAATATCGGCACCGGCCAAGAAACAGCGATCTTTATGGGAATGGAAAATGACGCCTTCAAGTTTTGAAGATTCGACGTGAAGACGTTCAACGATTTCTCTTAGCTCAATCAAACTCTGTTCATCGAGAACAGTCATGGACTTATTGCAATTAAAACCAAAGCCAACCCACGCGGTCTTATCTTTTACTTCATAGCTAATACGTTTGTATGACATATATTCTTCCTTAAATTATTTAACCAAATTTTCAATAATGACAGCGCCGCCCTGGCCTCCGCCAATACACAAAGAAGCTACACCATATTTTGCTTTTCTGCGCTTAAGCTCATGGGCAAGAGTAACCACGAGGCGACTTCCGGTTGATCCAACCGGGTGTCCTAGTGCAATGGCGCCACCATTGACGTTGAACTTCTCATCAGCAATCTCGCCCCAAGCTTTATCTACACCAAAGCGAGCGGCCAGTTTTTCATCTTTCATGGCCATCTGCACGGCCAAGGCCTGAGCTGCGAATGCTTCGTTCACTTCGATCAAATCCATTTGCTCAAGAGTCATATTAGTGCGACGGAAAACTCCATCCATAGCAAGGAGTGGCCCCATGCCCATACGCTCTGGCTCAAGCCCGTGGAAATGATAATCAACAACCCGTGCAATTGGAGTGGCATTATATTTTTTAAGTGCCGCTTCACTCATGAAAACGATAGCTGAGCCGCCATCGGTAATGGGACAAGCATTACCAACAGTCACCGTGCCCGATTTCTTTTCAAAATACGGACGCATTTTTCCAAGACCTTCAACTGTACTGCCTGCACGAGGACCAACGTCAGTACTAAGAATTTTATCTAGGCGCTCTCCCACGGCCAGTGGAACGATTTCGTCTTTAAAGCGACCTTCTTCTTGTGCTTTAAGCGCAAGGTGATGAGAACGATTAGCAAAGGTATCTTGTTGTTCGCGTGAGATATCAAATTCACGAGCAAGCTTCTCAGCAGTTTGACCCATGTTTAAGCCACAAAATGGATCAGTGAGTCCCTGCTCAATGGCAATGATTGGTGACAAGTGCGGAGGTCTAAAGGCAGCTAAGGCCTTTAGCTTATCGCCCATGGTTTTTGCTTTCATGACATTCATAAAAAGATCAGTCATCTCTTTTGAGTAAATCAGCGGCATCTGCGACATATTCTCAACACCACCGGCAACGATGACGTCACTTCTACCACTTGCAACTTTTAAGAAAGCTTGCGAGACGGCTTCTAAACCAGAAGCACAATTTCTGTGAACGGTGTAACCGCTAGTACTTTTATGAAGACCCGCTTCAAGCGCGATCACTCTTCCGACGTTTGGATACTTTGCAGGAGAGCCAGTGTTTCCAAAGATGACTTCATCGACTTCATCATCTGGGATACCTAAATTATCCAGCATTTTTCTGACGAGATATGCTCCAAGATATGGTGCTTGGACATCTTTCAAATCCATTCCGGATTTTGCTTGAGGTGATCTGCGGGCGTCTACAATATAGACCGGCCCAGTGAGTTGTGAAGCCATTGGCGTTCTCCTTCCAAAACTTAGAGAATCATTAGAATATTAGGAATTTAGACTGGCTTAGGATAATCGAAAAAGGTGCACAGATAAAGTTGAATCAGAAACTTTGTCTTTTTGCCGAACGCATATAATTCCCGAGTGAAAAGTATGCGTTATAAACGAAAAAAGCCGTAGGGACGACAAACCCTACGGCCTTTGAAACTTATTTCAACTTTTAATTAAAATCTAACTACTAAACCGGCACCTACAGAAATTTGGTTAGCATCTTCGATCGCTTCACCAATATTTTCTAAACGCAACTGGTCAGGGTTTTGGTTAGTTGTACCTTGTTGCTGATTGAAGCCACTTGTCAAAGCTCTTGTATAACGAAGGTCAACACTCATACCGATATTCTGTGTGAATGAGGCTTCCATCCCGGCAAGTACTGAACCAGAGATATTGCTATTTTTTTGAGCTTCTGAACCGTAGTTATATCCACCGTTATTATAACCGTTGCCATCATCATTGTAGCTTAAGCTTGAACGGTTATATCCAAGTGCGCCACCGATATAAGGACGGAACTTAGTATCAATATTGGTAATAAAGAACTTACTGTTGGCTTCGATTGTGAAGTTTGAATAATCAATCTCACGACCGTTGTTACCAAAAGTATTATTATAACCATTGTTATAGTTATAGTTATTATTAAAACTATTGGCCGTATCTGAAATACTCATACTGGTATAACCAATACCTAGGCCGAGTGAAATACGATCAGTAATAAGGCTTTCAGCTTGAATCCCTGCTGTGAAGTTTGATTCAAACTCAATATCTTCACCAGAAAAATTCGTTACACCAAATGTTGGAATAATTTTATTGCGAAGAATTTCTTCTTTTTCTTCAACGACTGGTGCTGCAGCAACAACTTGTGCCGGAGCTGCTTGAACAGTTGATACCTGATCAACCATTCCCATATTGCCACCGTTGAAAGCTTTTTGAAGTTTCTTAGCAAGCTTTTGCTCTTCTTTAATACGCATGTCTTCGATTTTCTTCGAAACCATTTCTTCATTTTTCTTTTCAAGCTGCTTACGCATTTTCTCAATACGTTGAGCGGCAGACTCACGTGGCTGTTCATACATGCCATCGATATCAATCTGATCTGAGTTTAGAACTGCATCAGTGTCTTCCAAGATATCTGCCGATTGAGCAAATACTTGTCCGCCTAATCCAAAGCCAAGCAGCATGGCCGTGACTTTTAATTTTTGCGATGTCGTTTTCATTGAACTCTCCTTCTTATGCCAGATCGAAAATAGTTCGCCCCAGCAAGTCGTTCTTTATGCTTTATACAAATCGCAGTATTTTTACCATTTATCGCGACTACTTGCATCACAATGGCCGTATGCTTGTAATCTTTACAGAGGGGCTTTTAAGATTTCAATAACTTAGAGTGGATATGTCTTGAAAACGCTGGGATCATCAGCTTCCCAAAGGGAGTTTAAGCGACACATTAATGAAGCCTGGGGTGTGGGACAATTGCCGTCGCCAACGAATCTATCCTTGAAAATGCCAAAAACACTGAACATCACCGCCACGATCGCGGCGATCATTAAGACGTATTCTACAGATGTTTGGCCTCGTTGGTTTTTATGCATAAACTAATTGTGCTTGATCAATTGGCTTACTGCAAGCGCGGCAAAGCGTCCTTCATATCCAATAAGGAGCTGATCAGACCAAGGCGATCGCGCTTACCTGGACCAAAATAGCTGACGTTTTTGACCTTTTCAGTTTTTCCAGGGGATAAAACCTGGCGAAGGCTAATATTGGCCGGAAGAAGTAACTCACCTCTAAGGCGACGTGGTTTGTGAAAGTGTTCATCAATCCAAATCTCTCGACCTTGCTTCATAGCCTCATCAGCACGAACAGCCTTTAGAAGTGGGAAGTGAAGATCCAACAGACTTTGCGCTCTTGCCAGTAGCTTAGAGTGTAAAAACTCGATCTTCATTCCTTCGCGCTGCCGAAGAGCAACTTGGACTTCAAGGCGTTTTGATTTTTTCTGTCGAACCGACCAAAGTCCAAAATCAGTTCCCACGTCATTAGGTGAAAAAAAGAAATGGATCTCATCGTTAATATCGTAGCCTGAGCCTGGCTCGGGGTCGAAGTCCAACAGTACACTTATATAAGAGTGATCATGGGGATCGAGTTCAAGTCCTATAGGTGAAGTATGAGACCCCATAAGGACGAGCTTCTTGGGGTGAATAATCCCCTCATAACTAGAGAGCTCAAGGCTCCAAGGACTCGCCTTGTAGAACATCCACTCTCTCACTCGAGTTGATTTGAATTGACCGCCACGAAGCTGATAGATAGCGACTAAATCATCCACAAGCTTTTGGCTGTCGACTTCATATCTTGGAGAGATGGCTTCTAAAAGAAGGTGCCAAATCTCTGCGGCCGAAAAATCGAGTGAGAATTTTTGATGGAAGATGGCCCTGGCCACATAGAAGAAAGCATCCCAAGGCTTATTCAGATCAAGCTGCTTTCTACCAAAATAGGGAGAGACGATGACTTCTGCCCACTCGACTAGCTCACGCGGAAGTTGAGCTGTAATCGTTTTAACATCAAGTTGAGACAGAGATTGGAACTTATACAGGTGGCGGCCTAAACGCTTTAGTGAAGCCAGCATCTCTTCATCAAATGCAAGACTTGTTGGCAGCATATTTTGATGAACTGGATAACCAAGCTTTCTTGAAAGCTCGATCATATTCCCTAGCGGTGAGTGACCAAGCTTGACTCGCTTGGAGTGACCATAGGCCTCTAAGTGATAAGTATGAGATATTGGTTTTGCATAGCTGATTATATTGAGCAGAGGTTTAGCATCTAAGTCTTCGCCCCAAGAATTGAGCGACCATAAAGTTGTCTCGCCCAGAAAGCGCTCATAGAGCTCTCCATATCCAATACGATCATCATCAAGCAGTAATACATTACTGCCAGAGTGCAAAAGTTGAAGTCCCAGTAAAACTGAGAATGTACTTTTACCAATAACAACCTGGTCAACATTTTTAGTTAACAAGACATCTCCTGATCACCTGTGCACTTTGCTCGATCCAATTGTGAATGGTGCGGATTCGATTGTCATCTTTTAAGCAATTTTCAAGTTCATGGTGTTCTCTCCACCATTGATAAAAGTCGTGGGCGGTGATTACCACTTTGACCTGATTGGGTGAAAGCTCGTTGGCCAGATCGATCTCAGTTGAGCGGTGAGTACGCGGTCCACATACACTCCAACATCCCGCCAAAACAGGCTCTAAGACTGAGTGAATGGAGCGCCCAAAGCCGCCGCCGACATAAGCTAAATTAAATTGGCCGTACAGCTCTAAGAGACGACCCGGTTTAGTGACAAGCCAAGCAACTTTCTCGGCGCTGGGACTAGGTTGACCCTCTCCAAAAACGACGACTTCACAATAGGGATAACGCTGAGTCCACTCTAACTTTAAGTTTTCGATCGAAGTATGATCAAGTGCATGAGGTGCCAGCCAAAAATGAATTTTCCCAGGGCTTTTTATCAGCTGCTCGAATAAAAAAAGATCACTCTCCCATACACTTCCAAGCACGATTCGCTGTGACGGCTCGGTCAAGTTCAAAGCCTGTGTGAGTGCTGTTTCATGCTTGGCCGCTTGCAAGCGAGAAAAGATCTGGGCCGGTCTAAAGTCATAGAGATCCAATTTTTCTTCAGCGACAAATTCGCGAAAGCACTCAAACTGCTCTTTATTAGAGGAAATGATAAGATCAAATTGCTGAAAAACGCCTTGGCTCCACCAGCCCGGACGCTTGCCTTTCAAACTGGCCCAAGCCAATACCCGTCGCTTAACTGGCAATAAAAGCAGCTCGGGAAAAAAGTCATAACGACACATCATAAGGTTCTTGGCCCTAGACCAGCTTCCTAGCGAAAGATTGAGCAGCAAAGATAGACGCAGTAGTCGAACTTGCGCCGGATAGTCCTTGGCCAATGCACTCACTCGCCTCTCCACACTTGGAGAGGTAAAGATGACTTCGATCTTCAGTTTACTATCCAGACAGTGTTGAATCAGAGGTTTTAATTGCTCAAACTCGCCTTCACTTGAGCAATGAAAGGCCCACTCGACAACTTGATCGTGGCCCCAAGCCTTGGCCAAAGGGTCCGCCAAGTTACGCAGTTCAAACTGATAGCGCTGCTTAAGTGGCGGAATGAAACGTAGAATCGGCGCCAAAAGGCGCTGAAGTATATAAAGAAGTCGATGACAGGCTATGAACAAAATAGGACCTTTAAACGATTGTGGGGTCATATTGTCTCATTAGGACACCCAAGTTGAGAAGATCAGTTTAGTTTTTCTTAAAAAACCTTACAATTCGTGTAAGTTTTTCTTATGTCTAAATAATTTGTTGCGTGAAACACCACATTAAGGGCACATTACCACTCGGAGTTAACTAAAAACTGACAATGAATGAACAAACCATCCGTTGATGGCTCTGTATTAGGGACCACCACGAGGAATTTTAGGAGAACACATGAAA
>PBCC01000008.1 GCA_002716825.1 Halobacteriovorax sp.
CGTTTTCACTAGGGGCTGATCACTCTACGAGTGTATTTACTTTTCGAAAACTGCGTTAACAGACTTACCATTCATTGTACGAACATGAAGTAGAACGACTTGTTCTTCTAAATCGTCAGGAATTTCAGTTTCAATAGTAAACGGAACCATCTTTTTCGGACAATCAGGAGAAACTTGCTTCATTTTCGGTAGTACCGAGTAGACATCTTTATCATTGTGGAAGTAGTCAACTCGATCGAAAACATAGCAATCACTTGGATTATGACCTTTTAAAATAATCGACTTAGAGCCTGGCTTAATTAAGACATTTTCAACGTAAGCATAGACATGCTCATCGACTGCTGGACTTAGAGCTTCAGTGATTTTCATTTGCCCTTTTTCGCTCTGATTAATCTTAACACTGTACTGTCCACGATCGAGAACACCTACATTGATTGGAATAAGAAAAGGCACAATCATACGAGTACACTCAAGTTGGTTTTCAGGCTCCATATTAATAGCGTAAACAGAGACAATAATATCATTGCCAATTACTTCTGATTTAACAATTGGCGACTTGTAACAAAGGTTTGGTAAGAACCCCGAAATAACAACTTCTGCCATGTCATTACTATCAAAACCTTTAGGAATAAAAACCTTGTCTACAGGTACTGGAGAGATAATTGGTGTCTGTGCTTGAACACAAAGAGAGAAGAATGGCAAAATGGTGCACAGAATGAGCTTTTTCATAGTTAATCCTTATTAAGTGGTGCTTAGTTTTTCCACACTTAAGACCAATTAAAACTGCGGGACAACATCTAAAAACATGATTTAGATCAGATTCTTATCAGATCTGCCTTGCTACAAAATCCTACACACAATTCTTAGGACTAAAATGAAAGCCATACTCATCGTTATATTCTCCCTACTGATTAAAACTGCTATTGCGCACGATGAATGTTATCGCCTCGTTACACAAAACTACACGAGGGACTCTATAGCTTACTCCTTAGAAGAATTTGATATTTTAAGTAAAGATGAACCAGGTTCCCCGCAATATGCAAGAGCTGCAATTATGGAACTCGAGGCACAGCTTGGCTGTGATGCTGAAAGCGAGTTAATTGATCGAATCTACATAAGTAAATGTAAGAGAATAAACAACGGCGAAGAGTTTTCTCGTATTTGCTTTGTCAAAACTGCGTACGGCTACTACTTTGTTAGCGTAGACCTGCTTGGAAAGATTAATATTGTTTTCAGTCGATTTGACTAGCCTCACTCAAAAGTATTGAGAACCTTCTTCTTTTCACTAGAGGCTAAGATACGAAATCGTCACAAAAGGATTATCTTGGCGTTGAGCAAGTATCCATTTCTCTGAAATACATGAGTATCCCCCCTTGCCCCAGCCTTCGCCCCAAGAGTTGGCGACAATAAAGCACACACGACCCTCGTCTAAAACTGATGGGAGTTTTGCATAACCCACAATGGTGACAGCATGCCCTTGTGAATGTGTATCCATTTTGCCTCCAGATGAGCGATCTTTATACAAAATGAGCGATCTACTGGTGTAGAAGTTTGGAGTCAGCTTAAGGCTGGCAACGACGGCGTTGTTCTTATGAAGAGCCTTCATGACTTCATCTAAAGTTTTAAGATAGGAGAAGTCTCCAACTTTGATCGTTCCACCACGACATGATGAAGCCAGTGGAGTTTGTGTTTCATTTCCTTGTGATGAATAACTGACATACGGGCACTCTTTTTCAAGTGGAATATCTTGATTTCTTTGATCTTTGGAGTATTCAAGTCCGTAACCAACCCATGAGCCGGGCTTTGAGCATGGTCTTTTTTGGCAATCTTCTTTAGAGGCCCAATAAAAGTATTGCTCGCTGAGATCTATATTTTGTCCATTTTGGGCGAGAAGAATCTCCATCAGCCTAACTCCAGCAAAAGCTGAACATGTAGGACGAAACTTTTGATCACGAATCTCAACATTCATAGCTGCGGGTACGACAAAATAGTCTCTTTCAATTTCAATTTCTACAACTTTTTCTTTTTCCTCTTTTGAGACCGGTAAAATTAGTGGAAGCTCAAACGTTGTGTCTTCATACTTTCCTTTTTCTTTATTAAACTTTCTTCTTTGTGCTTCCCAATGCTTGATCTTAGCGGCGTGTTTCTTTTTCCAGTCTGATATGACTTTATTTTTTAATGCCTCAATCTCAGACTCGGCCAACTCGCGCCACTCACCTTCAGTTTTGATTGTCGCGTGAACCTGCTTAACGAGTTGTTTATTATCCTCTTTTGCTGCCTTAACAAGATCTGCACCAGATTTAACTTCATCAGGATTAATTCCATTTTTCTTTGCAAGCTCCTCACGATTCTTGCGCTTCATTTGCTCGATCATCTGCTTGCCACGACTCATATTATTAATCGACTCTTTCTTTGGCTCCACTTGTTTCGGTGGTTTAAGGCCTTTAGTGACGATAATGAGCTCGTCGAAAATTGAGTTGGTGATAATCTCGAGATTATCAAGGTCTGAGCCAGACTTTAGATCCCCTGGGTAAAGATTCTTGCCATAGGCTGATGAAATCATAAGAAGCGTTATAATCCATTTCATATCTACTCTTTTTTTAGTGTAAGTCAGCATATTCTAACGCGCTTTTTTCAAAAGTATCACGTACTATTAAGATATGATTCCTTATACTGAACTAAAATTTACCTATTCGCGGTCCTCCGGTGCAGGTGGGCAGAATGTCAACAAGGTCAATTCCAAAGTCACATTAGAGTGGGCCATTGATAATTCAAGCGCGATATCGCCCGAGGTTATCGCTCGCTTTAAAAAGCGCTACCCTAACCTGATTAATAATGACGGAGTTGTTCAGTTAACTAGTCAGGAATCCCGCTCACAGGGAACCAATCAAGGTATATGTATCAAGAAATTAAATAGCTTGGTTGAGAGTGTTATGCACGCTCCCAAACATCGTAAAAAAACCAAACCTAAACGCTCGTCTGTTCTTGAGCGCTTAAACACTAAAAGAGTCGAGGGGCTTAAAAAGAAGCTTCGAGGCAAGGTGGATTTTTAAGTCATGAGTATCGAGTTTAAAATCGTTGACGAGTATCCTAAAGAAATTCAACGAGAGCTTATGAAGCGCAATCTAGAAGATGCACAGATCTTCTTTCATCCTGACAGCTACTTGGGAGCCGGAGACAAAGGTCATAAGCGCGAGTCTAAGAAAGTCAAAGTCGCTGCCTATGCCGGTGATCGACTTATCGGTATAAGTTACGGAAGTGCTGTTAACAAGAATCGCTTCATGATGGAAGTCTCACTTGTCGAAAAAGAGTTTCGCGGACAAGGGATTTACTCTAAGATGCTTGAACTTGTTTTGAGTAATACTAGAGAGTTTGATGAAATCGATTCATGTCATCATCAATTTAACAGCAGAATAATCGCCAAAAAACTTAAGCATAATTTCTATATTATTGGATTAGAAATAGGTCCTGCAGTTGGACCAATTCTACGTATGCGCTACTTCAATAATCAAAAGCTTTTGAGTATCATGAAATTTCGTATGGGGTTGATTGAAAAGTCTGAAGTCGATTCTTAGTAGGCTTTGGTGCCGTTGTCTTCCATCATTGCGATCTGAGTTTCAACCACGAAATCAAACACCTCTAAGAGATTATCATGTTTTCTCGAAGTGGGATCATAGCCCTGTGAATCTCCAAGCAGTTCAATTGTGCGGTGGATGGCCTCGACGCTGGCACAACATTCAATCTTTGGCTGCTTTCTTATTCTAAATCTTGAAGGCTTACTAAAGCTAAATGATATGCGCGGCAGGTTCTTAATATTTTGACTCAAGCGCATTGTATGTCGGGCCGAACACCAAGTGCCATCGACAACGATAATCACTAGCTTCTTGCCCTTTGGGACGATGAGTTTTTTTTGCTCACTCGTAAGCGATGAGAGATTGAGTGAGTCCCTTCCAGGATACATGACGACGCAGAAGTGTTCTGGGTTATTGACTAAATTGTTTACTGTTTCATCTAGAGTATAATCAAAGCCAGGTATGAGATGGGAGTTTTCCAATATCAAGTGTGACATTGTTCCAGTGGCAATTTTTCGCTCAATCTCAAGTTTATGTATCAAGATGGCAAAAGTTATTTTCGGATCAAAAGGCTTAAGTTTATGACAGTAACAAGTCCGCTTAGAAAAACCGCAGACGCCACAGTTCTCACGTGGCGTAAACTCCTGGGCTTTGAGCCTTTTCTTTCTATCTAAGTATTGCTGAAGGTTCGTCATTTGCTTTTGAAATCTGCTACCACTTTTGCAAGCGAGGTAAGTTTAGAGATTAAAGCCGAGTCTTGAGCACAAAGTTTTAGAGCACTCTCAATTCTTTTGATTAACATATTACATTCATTTCTTTGAACTTTGCCAGGCTCAAGTTGCTTTATATTATCGAAGTCCTGAAAGATGGTCTCAATAATTCTATCTTTAAAACTCGTCATGTTTAATCCAAGTTACTACCAAGGTTTTAATGCTGGTAATTTAAGTAGTTTTCGATCAACTACGAAAACAGCTTGATCATCCCAGCGGTCATCTTGGAAAAAATAGTTCTCCCTAACTCCCTCACTTCTAAAGCCAAGGCTTTTGGCGAGTTTTATGGAGGGCATATTGTCAGAATCAATGACTGCTTCAAGTCGATTAAGTTTTAAGTCAATCAAGGCTTCTTTACAGATTTTTTTGACGGCCTCTTTGGCGAAGCCCTTGCGCCAATATCTGTTAAAGATGCGATAACCTAAGTTCGCTTTTTGTAACTCATCTCGAACTAGAATGTGAATATCGATTGTTCCTACTTGAACACCGGATTTTTTGTCGTAGATGCCCCAGATATAGGTACGATCAATCTTGGCAAGTTCTCTGTGTTTTACGACAAAGGTTTTAAAGACTTGTTTCGAACATTCGCTGGCCAAGTAGGGCTCCACATCGTGCTTGGAACTCTTTGGTAGCGACTCGGTGTACGCTTCAAACCACGCCTTATAATCCTTTAAGGTATAGGCTCTGATCTCTAGGCGCTTAGTAGTATAACTATTTCTTTTCATACTGGTTCTTGTGTCCCTAACAATGCCGCCATAGCGAACTAAAATTCTTGATAAATCAACATTAACGCTAAAATACAAAGGGCGGTTATTACGATACTAACGCCGCGGTAATGCACAACACGCATTGATCTAGCATGAATCTCTTTCATTGAAGGTACACGAGCGAGTTCTTTTCTTAGCGAGTTTGTGACGTCTTTTTCAATTTTTTTAAGAAAATCTTTTTCCCTATAAAATACGTATTGAGAAGCGAATAAGGCCGCAAGCACGACGTATTGAACTTTCGGCAGAACGTAAGTCGAAAACTCTAGAAACAGTCCTAATGGTAAAACGAAGATCACCAGCAAGACTGGAAGATAGGTTTTTTGATGCTTGATATAAAGAGTTATTGCCTTATTCATAGTGACTTAGCTTATCAAAGAGCAGCTGCGACACAAAAGGTGCATGGCACCTTTTTTTAGTCTCGGCATGAGGCCAAGGCGCCCTCAAGCTCGCTAACTCTTTGCTGCAAGCGAGCCAGCTCGCTCAAAAGTTGTGTGAGGTCAGGCTCTGCCTCAGCAACAAAATCAGGATTTCGCCTAGGGCTTGTAATGAGATTCTTCTCAACCATCGATTCTAAACAATAGCTTTGCCCCACTCCTCTTTTGATCAATTCCGAGTCAACGACTTCACCTTTATGATTAATAACGATTTTTGAAAATGTCGCTCCAATCGGATGGAGCTCACAGCTATAAATATCAAGCAGTTTTGAGTTATCATCTGGAAGCTCTAATTCTCTAACATTCAGGTTACTGACAGACTCGCGACAAAAACGGCTCGAAGCTTTACCAAGACTGCTTACATACTTATTGCCTTCTTTCATTCTCAACGTAAAGGTACTACCGATGGGATATTCATAACAAGAAAACTGGATTGTTCCTGCATAACTATTTGTGATGAAGAATATCGCGAATAGGCTAAGTATGTACTTCATCATGTCTCCAATCTTTGTAAAAAACATAGTGTCTTAAGTTTTGACACTTTTGCTGTGAGCAACTCGCTAAACTAGCGATAATGCAAAAAACTGTCTTTCTTATTGGTTATAAAGAGCAAGGACCGTGCCAGATATTACTTAAAGGCTGTTTGAAACCTTTCACATACGAGAAGATCATCACTGTGAAAGCCGTCATAGGCTGAAAAGAACTCGTGATGGACTTTCTTCCAATATTCGAGAGTGCGATCGCCCTCACCTTCTTCGTAGGCGTGCTGCTCGGCCACTTCGCTGTATTTACAAATCCACGTATGAGTAAGAAAAACGACGCACAAGGGTTGATTACTGCCATTACATAAAACGCTGTAGACTCCCACTCTTGGAATCTCGTGTTCTTCACCACGATAAGCGCGAAGCAAGCTACATGTAGCGGTTTTCTTTCCGTCTAGGACAAGCTGCCCTAAATCATCAGCCATCTCTTTAGTATTACCAAAGCTCCATGCTTCAAACTTATAATCTCTAAGATGATTGAGATCCGCACGTTCATCAATGAAGTTATTCCAGAAATTTTGAATGTCTTTTGTGATCGCGATGCTCATACTTAACTCTAACGTATCTTGTGTTATAGCTCAAAGGTACATGGCACCCCTGTGGAGATTAATCCCAATTTAAGTAAATTGGGTTCGTTGCCGAGAGAAGATCCACACTCTTGGACTTTTTATTAATTTCCCATAATTCCGCGCGTACGATCTCCCTACCAGAAATAGGAATATTTATACTCGCACTGAAGGATTCATCATGATCGAGCTTTCTTGCGTTTAATTCTTTTTTGGCCAAAACTTCGCCGGCTAAATTATAAAAACGAATCTCCCAGCGGCGCTTTTTCCAAAAAGTGAGAACGTTAAAAAACGCATTGATGGTATTATAACAGGCCGACTTAAGCAGCGTATCGGTGTCGCGAAGATCGACCTCAACACTAACTTGCAAATTCCCTTTCCCTTCGAGCGAGCTTCCCATTTGAGCCCAAGAACTGGATTTACTAAGCTTTGCCTTAAGGTTGAGCTTTGGAGCAGTTGGACCAGTAAGAAAAGAAACATTACCGTTAAACAGATTAGCGCGAGCATTAGAAGAATCATCGCCTGGAATATAATTAGCTGGATAAAGCAAAGTGCGATCACGCAGGCAAGGGATAATGAAATGGAAGTCACTACCGGCCATGGCAGTGTGACGCTTACCGATTTTGAGTGAATCGACCCATTGTTGAAACGCTTGGCGGTTATTAGAACCCCTAAGCTTAGAGATGGCTTGATAAGGTGAATTTTCAAGCACAGTATTCCAAACTTCTACCCCGTCGGCGTCAAGCCAGGTGGTATAGGGGAAGACAGGATCTCGCCCATTGGGATGGTTGATGATTCGAAAACCTTCGCTGGACCTACTCATGATAACCGATTCTTCGCCGCTGTATTTACGCCCCTGATCGATGAGACTCCAGTTCTCTTTAATATCGATCAAGTTCATATGTGTTTTACCGCCCCACTCGATACTTCTTAACGGGACTAGATTACTTGAAGGAATGGCAGAGACAAGATCAAAGCTCTCATCAGTATCGTGATCACAAAAATGAACAACTCCGCTGGTATTTCGCTTAGTTAAAAAATCCTCGATTATAGAAAAAGTTTTCTGCGGTGAGAGCTTTAGCCACTTGAGCGACTGATTATCTTGACTGATATCAGTATGAACATGATTAAAAACGTAAAAGCCGTCAGCTGGTGAAATATTTTCAGTAAGCTTCACTGGGTATGGAGCGGGGGCTTCCTGCTGCCATATTTCAAACAGATAATCAGAGCTTTTGGTAGCGCTCTTTGCTTCAAGATAATCAATGAGCTCGAACTTTAGTGCGTTCATTTTATCAGATGAATGCAAAATGATTTCATCTGAGTCTGGGTCATAGTTGATCGTTTCAAAAATCTGTTTAAAGAGTTTATCTTGCTCGAAGTCTTCGGCCAGCTCTTGTGTCTTTAAAAGAAGCGTTTGAGAGATCAGCCACTCCATAGGAGCTTTATCTAATTGCGCCTTGTTGGCAGCAAAAAGAGGATGGCTAAGTAGTAGAAATATAAAGAAAAGTTTCATGGCTATTTTTACTTCCACCGTGTTGTTTTTACAAGGCAAATGACACGTCGCACAAAGACTGCTATTTTAATGTCATATTATGAAAAAACTCACAATCGCCCTATTCACTGCGCTTACCAGCCTCTCCTCGTTTGCAGTCGAGGTCTACTTCCCTAGTGAGCGCATAGATAGCTTCGCCTGCACCATCTCTAAGTCTATAAAAGAGGCTTACCCCGATAAGTCGAGGCGCCAATTAAGAAAAGGCATTTTAAAACTATTAAGAGAAGAGATTGATCCTTGGGTTGATGCCTACCCTATTCCTGCTGGTATCTCTTTTCCAAAATACCTAGAGCGCATCACCGGCCTTCCGGGTTTTCCCATGGATCGTTCTGAATATTACCTTCAAAACGCCTTCATTCTATACGGCAATCCCAAACTAGAGCTCAAAGTTCCAAGTGAGAATTATTTTGCGTCTTATATTCACTTAGCGAGAAAGCGTCACGTCGCTTATCTCAACGGTGAGGAGCCAAGATTTCAACTGCGAGATGAGGCCGATCTGTTTGAGCAGATCACCAATCACTTACCCAACGTGGCCGACTATGCTTTTCCTTATCAAGATGAGCAAGGCAGAGCGATTCAACAAGAGGGTGACCTAAAACATCCCTACCAACTGGCGATAGGAAAACCGACTCATAAAAAATACGACGAGTTCGTCTATGAATCACAAAGATATAATCATTTTGTCTCACCACTATTTGTTTGGCTGTTAGAGCAAGACGATTACTCTATTACACCTGAAAAGCTTTTTGAAAAAGCGCTAGAGATTTATGGCGATCCAATCGTTGCTTTAGGGGTTATCCCTTGGATTTTTAGTGGCGACGCTTTGACTGTTAGTCGCGGCACTTCTTCAGTCGTATCTTATAAAATGGAGCGCATCGTAGAGGGCAACGATATTCCAGGTTACCAATACCATCTTTGGGGCTATATCACTCAAGGCATGATTGGAAATAGAATTCGGGTTGGTGCCCTAGCCTTGATCTATGAGAAGCTTTATCAAAAGGATATTCCCGATTGGAAGGTCGACGTACTGGCACTGAAGATTGGTAAGAACATTCGCTCAAATATCAAACGGCCAGAGCGTTGTAACTAAGCACTTCTTAAGTCCGATCCATCTTCATTTAAGCTCTCAATTTCCATGACGCTGTTTCTGCGAAAGTATCACGTACTTCCAGCTAGCACCTCAGAACAATTGATGACATTGCTCGTGATAGCTATCTTCTTTTCTCTTTATGATCTTTTCACACAAGGCTTTAGACCTCAGTAGTTCGGCCAACTTCAAGTAGCAACGATTTCTGCCGTTAAACTCTTTGGGTGGATATTTTTCACAAAACCCTGAGTCTTTATATTTTTGAGCCCACTCATAATAGCAATTCCAACGCAACGATTTTGGAAGTTGATCACAGAGGCTTCTAAACTGCTCATGATTAGAAAGCGGGAATTTAGAAAGGCAGATATATTTACCCGTCGGCGAATTAAAATTATTACAGTCTGTAGCTTTTTTAACACCTTCACTTAGAGCATAAAAACAAGATTCATTAAAATCCTTTTCTAGACAGCTCTGCTCGTTTTCAAGACTGAAGACTAGTTTTCCTGCAAAAAAGTAAACTCTTCCCTTGCCGATACACTTCTTACCTATGCAAGACTCTTCGACATAGGCAGCGCTTGGTCTATAGCCAGCGCCACAATTAAATCCCGGCACAGCACAGTCCGATGCTTTGCTCATTTTGATAACGGCAGTGTACGCTCCATCCTTCGTTTTTAGCGTATCTCCAACTTCGACAGCTACAGTCTTTGAAAGTTCGACTATATGAGTTTTGGCTTGCGAAGTAGAGTGCGACAAAATGATCGATAGGCCGGTAATAAATAATTTAAACATCTTATAATTGTAGATTACTTTCACAAAATCTCAAACAAGCTGCAAACCATGCTAAGAACGTACCCGCTTAATACTATTTGCCCCGACTTCTAAAACCGAATGAGCAATGGCGGCGTACACGCTTTTGTTAGGATTTGGTTTTTTGCCAGCACCCATTCTATGAATTTGCATGGTGTACCAAATGATTTCCAAGGGAAAGATTGAATCAAGAACCTTAAAGCCACTGCTAAGGCGCTTAACTTCACTGACGACATTTTCGCCAGAAAGTAGTTGCTTGCTAAAGTTTGGGTTAAGGCACAAGGCGCGGCCAAGCCCCACGACATCTAAGCTTCCTTCTTCAAGAGAGGCATTAATAAACTCGCCAGTGCGAAAGCCTCCGGTAACCATTAGTGGGCACGTGATGGCCTCTTTAACTGCACCGGCGTAGTTTAGAAAGTAGGCTTCGCGTTTTGCCGTGCTGTCTTTGATTGGGCTCCTGTCATCACAGGTGTTTCATAGGAGCCGCCGGAAAGCTCAATCAGATCAATGCCAAGATCAGATAAAGACTTTGCAACAAACACTGCCTCTTCGTTGGTAAAACCACCTCTACCAAAGTCGGCAGAATTGATTTTGATTCCAATGGGAAACGAGTCCCCTACAACTTGTCTGATTTTTTTGTAGACCTCGATCACGAATCTCATTCGGTTCTCGATGCTCCCACCCCATTTGTCTGTACGCTTATTATGCGCAGGTGAAAGAAATTGGCTGACGAGGTAACCGTGGGCACCGTGAATTTGAACCCCATCAAAGCCACATTCTTTAACTGTTTTAGCGGCGTAACCAAAGCGCTCAATGATCTCCAGGATTTCTTGCTCAGTTAAGGCTCGTGGTTGGTTGAACATTTTATCAAGTGGCGGTGCTAGCGGAGTGGCGGAAGGTGCAACCGGCTCTTTAGAGAGGTACTTGGGCGATTGTTTGCCGGGGTGATTGAGTTGGATCCAAATATGATTTTCTTTTCCCGCACTTGCCTTGGCCCAATTCATTAACTCTTTTGTGTTGTCTAGACCTTTTTCAATAACAACATTATTGGCTTCGCCAAGATATCTTGAATCAATCATGACATTGCCAGAGATACAAAGCCCAACATCGCCATCGACCCAAGTTTTATAGGCGTTATAAAACTCCTCGCCGGGATAAAAAACAGGCTTTGCCATATTTTCGCTCATCGCAGATTTTGCGATACGATTTGGCAGTACAGCGCCGCACGGTAGAGTTAATTTTTCACTAACTTTCATAGTTGTCCTAATTTTTGAGCACGAATAAAGCATAACTTTATATCACACTTTTAAGTAAGATCCCCGTCCCCTGGATACCGTATACTGAATACTGTGATTTATTTAATTCCGATCTTTCTTCTCTTAGGTGGTAGCAATGGATTTAGTCTTTCATCTAAATCATCGAGTCTCTCAAAGACGGTTTTGAAAAGCTCATTCGTTCCGCGCTCTAGTTCGTCGATTCGACTATCTGGTTCTATCGCATGAAAACTCCTAACGCATGATCTCTATATTTACCGTGATCGCTTGCTTTGAGTTAAGGATACTTGAAAGCATTGCTACACCAAGTTCTGTGAATAGCAGTGGTGGTGTCCTTCTCATGTAATTCCAGCTCATTAGAGGATTTGCGGTCACAAATTGTGACCGCAAATCCTCCAACTCACCAGAATTACACTTAAACATAAAGTCGCTCGGAAATCGCTCAACAGCTCTCTTAACCGCTTGATTGAACTTTTTAGTCTCAACTCCATACAACCTCGCCAAATCAGAATCCATCATGACTCTTTGGCCTCGGATTACAAAAACCATATTTTCTATCTTTGTAACTAGTTTTAAATCATCACCCATACTTCCCCCTGCCTACTCCAACCCAATCTTTTTTCTTCTTGGGGATAGAGCTGGGCTCAAGCGCTCATCCAAATCATCGAGTCTCTCAAACACAACTTTAAATAGATGATTTGAATTACTCTCAATTTTATCCATGCGGTGCTTAAGGTCGTTTTCAAGCAAAAGAAAGCTGCGTAATTTTGTAAAAATGCGCATAATCGAGATATTGACCTGAACAGCTTGTTCTGAACTTAGAACACTTGAAAGCATGGCCACACCATTCTCAGTAAAGACCATAGGCGAGTATCTCATCCCCATTTTTTCAGAATTGGAGGTGCCAAATTGGTACCTCCAATTCTCTAATTCTGTCGCTGTGAGTTCGAACATAAAATCAACTGGAAACCGTCCCAAGTTACGCTTAACAGCTCTTTTCAGCTGCTTTGTTTCAACTCCATAAAGTCGGGCAAGATCACGAACACCTCAATAGGTATTTCGCAAGTCTATTGCTCGATTGATGAATTATAAAATTTGGGAATTAAAGCGATAATGGATTGATAAGATCATTTTCTGACAGTGTGCAAACTGAAACGATAACTCCCCTGCTCCCTGCCTACTGTATACCGAAGACCGCTTAGCAGCTGCGACACAAAAGGTGCATGGCACTATGCGATCTTTTTTATATAGTAATGCCCCGACTTAACTTTAATTTCATCTCTGCTCTTTTTTCTGAGCCTTGATATCTGTACAGATAACCTAAATAAGCTCTTCTCGCTTACTTCTTCATTCCAAACCAGTTGAATCAACTCTTCACTTGAAACAGCTCCATCTTTACTCGTCAATATATAATGGAGCTTGTCCTGGACCGTTTTAAACTCACCCAGCTTATCTTTATCAAATGCAGGTTGTTGCCCATTTAGAGATTCTCGTTTCACCTTTTCTAAGGCCTTAGAAAAGAGCGAGTCATCGCAGTGTAACTGAAAGTCGTCTCTATAAACGAACGGGTTTTCAGTTTGTAAGAAGGCCCAAGACTCTTTAGCACTCTCAACTTCAAAACAGCGCAGCGATTTAATAACCATCAGTTGATGATACAAATAAGGAATCGACTTGAAATCGCGCTCATAGGCGTAGATCGAAGCATCATTATAGATATAGTTGATAAGCGCATCCATAAACTTATAGTTTTCTTTGATTTTATATCCGCGCAAGGCTTTATAGATCTCTAAGGTTTCAATAAATTCATCTATTCGATTGGCCTTAAACAGGGTGATAAGCTTAATGGTATACAGATAGGCTTTTTGAGATTCAACTTCAGCTTCGTATTTTTCTAAGCATTCATCTAAATTTTTCAGTGCAGATGCGTGATCGCCGATCAGGCTAAAATAACAAGCTTCAGTTTGTAAGAACTTTGCTTTTCTCCACTGTGAAACTTTCTTAATGCGCTTAAGAATTTGGTAATATTTCTCACACTCTTCTTTGTTTTTTAGATTAAGATTTGCCTCAACAAGGCTAACCAGTGGATAGAAAATATAATACTCATCATCAAACCGATCTAATAGAGGAACAGCTGCACTATAGCACTCAACTGATTTTTTGAATTGGCCTGAGTTATTAAAACAATTCCCCAGCAAATTTAGCCTAACCGCTTCTAAGAAGCCGGTTAGACCATGGAGTGAATTTAGTGTGCTAATAGTTTCTAGCGCCTTGCCTTTTTTGATGGCATACAAACTCTTAAGGAGTGTGCGTTCTGCCTGAGAGATTCGTCTATCTTTGAAATACGACGTGAACAGCCTATTCTCTTTACAGATGAGCTCGTAAGCTTTGATGAAAGTTTTATACTGTTCTTTATAGTTCATCTTCAAAGAGAACAACTGCCTGTAGCATCTGGATATAATCATCCACTTTTGATTGATCAAAGTATTGATTAAGTAATCTCTCTTTTTTGCAGTTGAGTTTTCTGTAGTTCTTGAAGCTTTTTAAAAGCATAAAGTCTGGCGTCTTTACCGCTAGCTTACTTAACTCCGAACTCGCGACCTGATTGCATCGCTCGATGAAGCTACTATCTTTTAACTTAGTCGATAGGCTAGGAAACTTAAGAGCAAGAGCTAAGAAATAGCTGTCAATCTTCTGCGATGCTTTGGGTGGCTCACTAGTTTCTTTAATTGTCTGACCTGTTAAGACCTGTAAAACTGTGTCTACGCTTTCACGACAAACGGCATACTTCTTTACACCCTCTTCAAGCGTCTCCCCGTTAATTTGAGGGTGAGCAGGGGCTACGCGAGGATCTTCAATTTTAGAGTCATTATTAGGCGGACCACCGCCACCAGAACCAACGACCTGGGCCTGCCCAAGACTAAGGGACAGGTAAACACTTAGAATGACGTTAAAGGTTAACTTCACATTAACTCCTAATTCAATTCGCATTGAAACGATCGGTTATTAGACAAGAAAACTTTAATGCAAAAGTCCAGCACACTTAGCCTCATTGCGGGTGTACTGGAGCATATTTACTTATCTCTTGATACCTTCATAGACGAGATGATCGCAGACATAATTCTTCCTTAAATCGCGCTCTAACCCTGGAAGAATTCGCTTGAGTCCCGATTCACTTGAAACTCCACCGCTGTTGGTGCCCGGTCTATTCGTGTTGATATACATCACAACCCCGTCTGGCCTTTCAACATATAATTTATAACCAACCATTCCTACGACACTCGGATCGTGCTTTAGAAAAGCGTAGCAAGTCTTTCGCCCGTCACTGAAGTCGTATGTTTCAATTTTATCAGCAGCAAAGTTGGCCATGCTTGTAAGTAGTAGCGTTGCGAGTAGTAGCTTTTTCATATTTATCTCCTTGTTTGTTATGTTGAACAAAAGATAAAAGAAAGCCGCTGTAAAAATGGGAAAAAAATACAACAGTGCATTATGTATTTAATATCAGTGAGTTAGGCAATAATATCAGGTACTTTTAACTAAGCGGTAGTTCCACTCTTTTCTAGCAAACGGGCAGTCGTAATCAAATCCGTTAAACTTGCCATTGGTAAATCGCTTCAATTTTTGGATTTCAAATCCTCTACTTAAAACTTCATCTTTGGTATCGATCATTCTTACGGTTTGCAGATGGTCATGATCAGACAGCCCCATTTTCTTCAGCACAACGTTCGGCTGTCCATTTATCGTTCCAAGACTATTGAGATCTGAATCCAGCGCATTTCTGATTAAGAAGCTGACAGCAACGCCTTCATTGCCAATCACAATATCGCACCTTTTAAAGCGGCCCTGCCCTTTTTGATTAAAATAAAAGATAGGCCCTTTTGATATTTGCGCGTCCGTATTGATCTTGGAGTGCTTGCTTTTTTTAGTGTACCTGTCAGGAAAGGATGAACGATACCAGTCATGGGCCATATCCCCGATGCCACCATAGTAGAGCTCAAGATTGCTTAGAATAAACTTCTTATCGCGTATGACGATGGTAGAGCCTAGAAAGCTCTCCATCACGTCTAGGGCCAAGGCTTCTTGAGAGGCAATCATTGGTGAGTCCTCAAAGGGACTTCCATCTGAACTAACTAATTGTCTTAAGCGGTACTGCTATTCGAACATCAACTTCCTGCCACTTTTCGAATACTCTAGTAATGATTATAATGAGAGAAGTGTGTTCGATTTAGTATTCTAAGTCTATTTTTTCTAAACTTCACTATCTTCAGCAGTGCTGTCGCTGGATGTTTACGTGTACTTAAGTTCGCTATTTTAAACTCTGTACCTTTAAAATTTCCATGACCTTTAAGCTTCAGGTATGGACGATTAGGAAGAAAGGAAAAATGCCCATTCAAGCTATCAAGCTCAACTCCATCCAGTATTGCTTTCGCATCCTCAGGAGCTCCAACGATTGCAAGATCTAAGATATTTGCAACGCTTATATTCGTAACAATCAGGGCAATTTCCACATCTTCGTCTTGTGAAAAACTTACGGTATAGCTTTCTCCAGACTTAATTTTGTAGCTTTCAACAGTGTGTGTTTGCGAAACGGCGAAAGTACTCAAAAATAGTAACAATATAGCTAAAAAGTTTTTCATTTAATTATCCTAACTTTGTAATTAATTTTTGTATTATTTATTATCTCTTGCACGTGATGCTTGCAATCCACTTTTTGCTATCAACTATTTCCTCACGACCACTTTCGTCTAGCTGAATCCTTTCTGCTTTTGAGTGATGTTTTACAATGACTGCCTTTAACGAGATATCAAAACCCAAATATTTACAGACTGCATTTTTATCAGATTTATGACTAAAGAATAAATCCTTGTATTCTTTGTAGCGAGGTCTTTTCCGCTCAAGTATAAGAGAGCCCTTGGCAGCAACTTTGATACAAGTCAAAGCATCTACGATATTCGGGGCCCAATACTCTAAGTCCTTATCAGCAGTTCGCAGTTCATTATAGGTACGATCAAAGTACTGTGGTCTTTCGTGATTTTGCATAAAGCTTGCAGCTGGATTATTTAATACTTGCGATCTAATCGTTGTAAAGCTTAGCGCATAGTCAAAGCCAAAACTTTGACGACAGACAATGTCCGCGGCGTCTTGAAAATGATGGGATTTACCTGCTTCACTTGTGTATTGTTCAGCAATTTGAAAGTTGAGAAGTTCAAATGTCTTTCTTTCAATTTCCGCGCTTGATTGTGCCATTGCATTCGCAGTCAGTAGTCCTAGCGCCAATACCAATAATTTTCTCATAATGATCTCCTTGTATTTAAAAGATTTATCTCTTTCTTACTTAGAGTTTAATTATTCGCCTTGGTAAAAATGAAAAAAAAATATAAACATCATCAATACAGTGAGTTCAAGTAAGATCAGCTACTTAGGTGGGCGAATCCCATTGCTTGTATGAAACATTTATTTTTCATTTTCTCCATTCATCTCATTAATAATGAGTTTAAGAGAAGGCGAACGCCGGAAGATAAGCACTAGTTTAAAAATCAAGATATCAGGAGATTATTATGAAGAAGTTATTAGTTGGATTATTAACATTGGGGTGTATTAGTTCTGCTTATGCAAATACAGAGAAGGCGTATGCAAAGGGTTACTCAGATGCAATGAGCGAGGTTAAGGCAGATTATTATACATGTACAATTGTAGGGCAAGAGTATTCTCATTCATACTTTACTTATAGATTTACAAAGATGATGGCTGCAGAAGGACTAGGAAGATCCCTCGCCTTGGAAAATTTAATGAAAAAGTGTGATTCTCTTACTCTCTACAAGAATAGAGATAGAGACGAATTTGTTGAGTATCTCGACGACGCTGAAGAATGGATTCAAGAAAAATTGAGAAATGCTGGTGAATCTATAGCCAGGAACAACTGTAAAGAAATTATTAGATCGAAGAAGTCAAAATGCTATAGACTCTAGTGAAATAATAATCTTCGCTTGAGAAGCAGAACTAAAAACTCTCTACGTAGCAGCTGCGACACAAAAGGTGCATGGCACTAGTTATCGCCGCACACTAAAGGATATTCTTTATATGGCTCGAGGAACTTATCTAGATAATAAATTTTATGATGAAACATATCGCTAATTGTTAGCTCTTCAACATGATCAAGATGGTCAATATAAAGAATCATATCCACTAGATGCTCAGGTAATCCAAAATCATAATCTAGCGCCAGAAGTAAATTAATTGCTTCATGGGGGACACCGATATAAGCGTCATATAAAAGTCTTTGAAAAACTTCGGCCGGGATAAAGTCATTATCCCAGTCCTGAGAGTGATCCATGTAATAATCGACTTCACTGTGATCAATCTCGAGAGCATTTTTGAACATGATCGCGGCTTTCTTTAGATTCTTACAATCCTGATCACTCACCTGCGCCTTCACAGAGAGACTAAAACAAACTAAAGACAAAATAACAGCGATTCGTTTAAGCATAACGATAACTTCCTGAAATAATAGATAAAAGCCTTTTAACACTAAAAATCAACGACACAAACTAGATATGAAATAATTTAAGGGTTTAAGCCTACGTTTCCCTCTCCCTGCCCCCCGCGTACTGTATACTGTACACTGAAGACCGCTTAGCACTAAAGCTCGGAGACCATTGTGCAAATATTCTTAATCCTGCTGGCTCTATTTTCATTCAGTTCAAAAGCAGATCGAATATCAGGCAGCCAATTCGCTAATGGAACAATTAAGCATATTGGCAAATGCACTCTAAATTCGAAAAAGGCTCCAACACTCGTTCAGATCGAAATACAAACGAAGAATGGAGTAATGAAGGGCCCTATCACTCCACATACATCACTGACTCGTGGATCAAAAAAGATCAAGTGTGTTAATCTTAAAATCCGTCAAAAAGTTAAGTTAGGATACGCACAAGGAAACGATATTATGGGAGAGCCCGACTTTTGGATTTTTGATTCAATTGAAGTTCTTAAATAATTAGGCAAGTGTACTGCGACACAAAAGGTGCTTGGAACTACGCACTTTTAGAAGAGCTAATTGAAATTTTCAGTCCCATGGTACGAAGCAATGCTTTCAATGTAGAAAGTTTTGGGTTTCCATTTTCAGAGAGTGCTTTGTAGAGACTTTCTCGTCCCAAAGAAGATTGTTCAGCAATTTCTGAGAAGCCATGGGCACGGGCAACATCGCGAAGCGCTAATAAAAACATTTCGTCTGACTCACCCTCTTCTAGGTGAGCATTGAGATAGACAGCGGCCTCTTTGGGGTCTTTAAGAGACTCATTAAGACTATCACTATATTTTTTTGTATGTTTAGGCATGATAATCACTCCAGTACAATTTAGCTTTTCGAATATCTCTTGACTGACTTCGCTTATCTCCACCACAACCCCTTTGATTGTATCCCGAAAGATACAGGCATTCAAGGCGTTAACCTACCCCGACTTATTTACAATTCTCATTCAAAAACAGACGGAGCTATATGATTGAAATAAAAGACTAAAGAATTGAGGCAAAGCAATTTGAAAAGGCTGTGGCAAGCATTTACGCAAACATCTCTTCCTGCCCACAGAATACCGGAACCGGCTTAGCACCTGCGACACAAAAAGTGCATGGCACTACGCCTCTCTACGCCTCTGTCATGATTTTATACAATTTGTTCATAAAGTTCGTATGTTTAAACTGAAGCTAAGTTAACCTACTGTTTTCTCGGATGATTTTTGGCACTCTCATTGCAGATTCATAAGCATTATAAAGATTAATAATTACGATGGAGCTAAAATGAGTATCCTTAAGTTTATCCTTCTAGCAAGTTTCCTCGCAACGTCACTCAATGCTTTTTCTATGAATAAGGCTGAGTTGACTGACGCTATTGCGAGTAACTCAGGACTCAGCAAGGCAGATGCGAAGAGGGCTCTAAACTCATATATCATTGCTACTAATTATTATGCCAAGCAAGGTATGGATGTATCGTTAGTTGGCCTTGGGACATTTTCAGGCTCAGAGAACTCTATCAATTTCAATGCTGATAAGCCTCTCATTGAAGGGGTCTATCATCAGTATTTTAAGAATTTTTGGAGTGTCGTTCTTCAACATAATAGTGAAGCGATCTCAAAGGGTTCTATTCATGAAGAAAATCCAAATGAAGGTCAAAACCCTTTATATGAAGATAAAAGCTATTTCTCATCAAGCTCTTTTTTTGCCGATGCTTTTGACCAAATTTTTACAAAACTATCACCTACAGACCTTGTTTCCGCCGAGCGAGATGAAAAGGTAAAAATCGCAGAAGAACTTAATCGCGAACTTCAGGACACAGTAAGCTTCTACGTCAAGGCCCATGAAGCTGCACATGTTGTGCAACAAAGATCATCAAGGATTATGCAAGATTCAGTTGAAGCTCTTTTGGAAAGTGCCATCAAACAAGAAAAATTTTACCTTAATCCAAAAAGTGAAAATCTTGGTTTAACTGAAGCACAGCTTTCAATGATGTCGTTACTCTTCCATAGCAATATTGACCTTGCAGACGGGCATGTCACAGTTCTTAAATCGAGAGAGGATAGGGATGGCCATGTCACAGTGTTAAAAGTTAGCGATCACAACGGGCATGTAACTGTTCTTAAATCAAATGAAGATCACAATGGCCACGTGACCGTCTTAAAGGCAATGGGACCTGTTGGTGGGATCGTCACTGAAGCAATGAAAAAAGATGGCATGGTTGTCATTGATAGCCTTGGTACTTTATCAACGCCTAAAAGGGCGGCACGAACAGGAAGAAATCCTCAAACAGGCAAGGAAATAAAAATCGCAGCTAAACGCGTAGCAAAATTTAAGGCGGGAAAAGCTCTGGCAGATACTGTTAAATAAAAGCTCTGGAACATATTTATGATTTACTTGTAACAAATCGTTTCTATTCGTTTCAAGTAAATCAGTTCGCTCTACTCTTTGCCATCGCCTCTTGATCAAATCTAATTTGCAGTGGCTTTTCGTTTTTCCATGCTCCGATGTGAATATGCGGATGCCACGATTGACCATTGTTTCCGACTAGACCGACAACTTGTCCTGCCTGAACACTATCTCCCTCGGCGACTTTCAATTGTTGAAGATGAGCGAGTAAAACAAATAGGCCGTCGTCGAGCTTCAAGATGACAAAAGAGGCCATCCCCTTTCCCATAATCCAGGCTTATTAACAACTTCGTTTAAGTTTATTTTTACAACTTTGCCGCTAATAGGGGAAAATACTTCTTTCCCCCAGCCAAACCAATCTTGATTACTGTGTCCTTTGTTCTTATAAGCTCTAAGCCACTTTCGCCCTTCTTGCTGTACAAAGCTCTGATAAATGCAATCAGTTCCTAAGGCATCTCCAAGCTCTGTCAATTGACCTGCATAATGTTCACTGCATACAAATTGAGAATCAAAAACAGGATGAATAATTACCGAATCAATAGGTGTTAGACTAGAACAGGATAATGCTAAAAATATAATTAAGTATTTCACCATAATTTTTTATCAATAATTTTGTGGCTCGACAACTATTCTGATCCCCTGCTCCCTGTCCACAGAATACCGAAGACGGCTTAGCAGCTGCGACACAAAAAGTGCATGGCACCACTTATTGGCACCACTTATTGGCACCACTTATTGGCACCACTTATGTGTTCTATAAAAGAATCACGCACCCTTTAAGTGAGTATTATAAGTAGTCTTCAATTTTAAACTCTCTAAATCGATCTTCATGTTTTTTTCTTGATGGGTGTCTAGGATGACCTGTTTTAGTCAAATCGTCGTACTGAATCCATTTTACATTAAGGCTCTTTATATTTTCGTGTAACATTCTTAATGCTTTAATAAGATAGGGGCGCTTGTTTATTGTCTCTCCCCATGCTGCCCATATTGTACAATTCGGAACAAGGTACTTACTTATTATTTGAATATTTTTATTCACTTGGTCCAAGTTCATTTTCTTATCCATATCATCTGGATTAGTAGATCTTTGAGGGTAAATATTAAACATCATAAAAGAATCAAATTCCAAAATCTTAGAAAAGGTTTTTACATTCTTAAGAGTTGGATCAAGCTCAATATCAGTCGCAATAGATGGATTAATCCCAATTACATATAAAATATTTCCAACATCATTCCCTAAGGCATAACGAAACTTATTATCATTACTTTTTTCGTATATTTTATACATAAATTTACCCCTCTAATTTAAATAATGAACCCTTTTTAGCTCATGTTCTAATTGTCCAACTAGTCTCAATCCCTTGATTCTTTAATGTTGGAGCGTGGATACTTGCTGCTAATGTAGCATTTAAAGCGCTTTTTAAATAAGAATCACACTCTCTTAAAAATAGACTTCTGATGCCAATGAATATTCGCCTTATTAGGAACAAAGCGGTCATCCATCAAGGTTTCGACAATCGAGTGACCGATATAAGGCTTAAAGAAAGTATCACTTTTGCCATCAATAATAACCCGCTCGCTTAGAATCACTTCATAGTCCTGGCCGATAGTCCAGATGCCTTTATCGAAGGTGTAGTGATGAGTCGGGCATAGAGCCAGGCCATTATGCACGGAGCACTCTCCGCCTTGAGCCTTCCATTTAATATGAGCGGCCTCAAGCGGAACTGGTTTGTTATTGAGCGAGAGCTTGAGCTTACACACGCAGCAACGAAAGTCGTACGCCGCCATGACAAGCTTCGGAAAATTTGGATCGCGCTTTACTTTGGAAATGCTCGTGATGATGCGCTCACTTTCAACCACCACTGGCGAGATCTTCCCCATGCCAAGGCTATCAAAAATCTCGGGATGCAGACTCTCGGCGAAGTTATCGTCAATGATATGCATGATGAGCTGTTGCGTGATATCCAGGTTGCGCGCTAGCCACGTGTAAAACTCGTCACTAAAGCCGGCTTGAAAGTTATTACTTGTCGCAAAGGCAGTGGGCACATCTCCAGACTTATTCAACTCAGGCGAGCTAGGATTTGAGATCCAAACAGCAATGGTGCTTGAGTCATTACATAGACGCCATAGCGGCTGCAAGCAGTTGGGTCGTGATTTGAGATTAGTTTGTGACCAGATCAGATCTTCAAGCGCTTCGCGATCGTCTTTGTAGCTAATAAAGCGCTTACCTTTAAGTACGCCTGCCAGCGCCCAGACAATAGCCAGCGGTTTATGCGGAGAAAAAACAGAACCCGACTTGTTTTGATTGATACTTTCGTACCAAGCGATGAAGCGTTCATAGGTTGGATCTTTCATGAGTAAAGTCTAATGCGATTTCCAATATTACAAAACCCATTTATACTACAGTCCATGAACTACTATGATGCAAAAAGCCAAGAATTCATCGATTCGACGCTATCACTTGATATGAGCGCGCTCTATGCTGAGTTTGAGCCATATCTTAAAAAGGATGCTCTGATCCTCGATCTAGGCTGTGGCCCTGGCCGAGACTTAAAATATTTTAATCAAAAATATAAAGCTATCGGTCTTGAACCATCAAAGAATCTAGCAACATTTGCACGTGACTACTCTGGTGCGGAAGTGATTGAGTCTGATATTCAAAGTTTTCAAACTGACGTGAAGCTTGATGGCATTTGGGCGTGTGCGAGTCTTCTTCATTTAAAAAGTACTGAGCTCTCTCCTGTTTTTAAGAAACTCTCACAACTACTTAAACCAAATGGAATCATCTACACCTCTTTTAAATATGGTGACTTTGAAGGTGAACGTAGTGGGCGTTACTTCACTGACCTGACTGAAGAAAGCATTATGGCTTATTTGAAAGAGTCGGGTTTTGGGATTAAGCATTTTTGGATCACTGAAGACCTTAGACCAGAAAGAGGTAATGAGAAGTGGCTAAATCTTCTCATTCAAAATGGATAGATTGAATAGTTACATCTTTTCGCAAGCAGTGCTCCCGGCCAAGTGTGTTGGAACTCATTTTGATTCATCTAATATTCTTTAATGAATACGACAAAGTTAAATAAATTTAATTAAACTTATCTAAAGAAGTAACGATACGTTTTTGCTCTAGTAAATTAGTCACCTGATTGAGGACAAAATGAAAATTAAAGACATAGAGTTCGGGAATATTTCGTCAGAAGTTGAAAGACTTATCGATCAAGGTGTTTACATTACCAGAGTTTTTCAGGACATTTTTAATATTCAGGATTTTTTGAATAAGGGTAAAGTTTTAATTTTAGGAAGGAAAGGAACAGGAAAAACATTTATAAAAGAATATATTGATGTCGAACCTCGGTATAACGTTTTTTCATGCAAAATTTCTTTCAAGCTAAAAGATTTAGAAGTTGTGATTCAAGAGATTGGGAAGTTAAGTGATGTACGGGAAATTGATCTCTGGAAATGGATTTTTTTATGTAATCTAGCAGAACTAATGATGAAAGATAAGTCTTTGGATATAATTCATGAAAATAGTAAAGCCTGTGCAGCTATTGAAAGTTTCTTAAAAACACATCGAGGATATATCGAACCAAATAGCTTCGCCTTAAAGGAGCAAGTCACACGTTATAGCACTACTATTAATATGAATTTTCTTAAACGAGCGTGGATGGCTGTTTTCAAGAAAGATATTGCATTCAAAGAAGAAAGGGCTTCATTTGTAAAGGTTATTCCATATTTAGAAAAAATGTTGATTGAGATTATTCAATCAAGTCATTCAGACAGAAATAAATATTTTATCTTTGTTGACGATATAGATGATGACTACTCTGGAGATGAAGATCAAAACAAATCTATCGTTGATTTAATTAATGCAGCCAAGGATTTATTTCTTCGCTTCGGAAGCGAAGGTGTATTTTTTTGCCCATCAATTCTCTTAAGGGGGGATATTCTTTCTAAACTGTCTTATCAAATTGATACAAGGAAATTAAATGAAGATTTAGCATTCAAGATAAAATGGTACGACCATCAAACTTATCGTGACAATGACTCGGAAGTTCCACTTAAGAATTTAATGTCTAAAAGAATTGAGTACTCTTATACTAAAAATGGTTTAACATTATTACCAAAAGATTTAGGGCAAGCAGACTATTGGGACTTACTTTTTATTGACTGGGATGATGAAAAAGAGAGCTTTAAGTATATTGCAGATAATACACTTTATCGACCTAGAGACTTTATAACCATTTTCAATATAATAAAGCGTCAAGATGGTAATTCCAAAAGTATTAAGAAATCAATGGTGAATAAAGCTTTGGGGGAGTACTCCCAAAAGGTAATTGAAGAATGGAAGTTTGAGCTAAAGGTTTTTTTTAAAGAATTTGAAATTGAGAGCATTATTAAATATTTGTCTGATATATCAGGTCCTTTCGAAGGAAAATCTTTATTAAAACTTGTCCCTCGATTATCCGATGATGTGGTCAATATCCTTTATGAATATGGCTTGATTTGTATATATGAAAACGAAAGGATGTTTTGGAAATATCGAGAAGGTTTTAACGATCCAGCACCAGAACCACATAGTACCTTTTTACCTCACTTTTGCTTTAAGAATGCTTCTCGAAAGCCTAAGAGGTTTAGTTTTTAGACTCTTGCTTACATACCAACTAAGTATACAAAAGCAGAGCCTTCAGGCAAGTATAATACGATTAATTATGGTACTAGATGAATATTAGTCTTGTTTTTGAAACTTTTTTAAAGAGTAAAATGTCAAAGGACTAAGCCCCTCTACCTTGGTTTTATATAAGTAAACATCTCAAAATGCTTAAAACATACATTGCTATTGAACTAATCTCGAATTGTTATTCAAGATTTTACACTTGCTCATTTGCTTCGCAAGCCTCTCTACAACTGGCACTACAACTGAGTTACCAAAACACTTATAAGCCCTAGTGTCTGAAACAGTTATCTTGAATTTTTTAGGAAATCCCATTAATCGAGCACATTCATCAGGTGTTAATCTTCGAGGGTTTTTCTTTGGTCCTTGATAGATTAAAATTTCTGAGCCGTCTTTATAGTAACGAGCTGATAAAGTTCTTGCGACTTCATTTCTCTTCTTTAGACCAAAGCCAAATCCATTTCCTTTCGCTTTATGCTTATCCGCATGTCTTTGAAGGCCAGCCCAAAGTTTATCGGATAAAGTGTACTTAGGATCTACAGTCCCCTCTGGCTCTAAAATATCATCAAGGGTTTTGTTTTTAGCTTTAATAAGAGGAAATTCAAACGGTTGTGAATGATCTAGAGTCCCTACGATATAAATTCTTTCTCTGTGTTGCGGAACTAATAAGCCTCCATCAATAATTTTCTCTTGGACATCATATCCAAGATTTCGAAGAGTTTTTAGAATCACTTTAAAGGTATTCCCTTTGTCGTGTGATTTAAGGTTTTTTACATTTTCGAGAAGAAACATTTTCGGCTTGTGATGTTTTATAATTCTTGCAACGTCAAAGAATAATGTTCCTTGAGTTTCATCTTCAAATCCATGCTTTCTTCCTAATGAACCTTTTTTAGAAACACCTGCAATACTAAAAGGCTGACAAGGAAATCCTCCGACCAAAACATCATGGGCTGGAATATCTTTCTCATCAATTTTAGTGATATCACCTGCTGGCTTTTCGCCAAAGTTGTCCTCATACATTTTGGCAGGGTATGGGTCATACTCAGATGAAAATAAACATGTTCCCCCGACTTTCTCAAAGGCTGTTCTAATTCCACCAATTCCTGCGAATAGATCTATAAAGGTAAAGTCACCTTTCGCACTTTTAACATGCTTTTTGCGATCCTCATTGAAGCGAGATTTTAGTCCGGCCATAGCAAGGGAATACCACTCAGGTATCCCTATTGAACCCTCTTCTATTTTTTTAACTTGGCTTTTATTTATATCCAACCTGTTGGCTATATCATCATGTGTTAAACCGTATAAGTTTCTGAAATTAACTAATTCTTCGACTGTATTCATTGTGCCTCCAGGAATTATATTAATGATAATCCAAAGAAAACAGACCTGGCAAAGCTATAAATTAGATAGCTTACTCAGATTCTAAGGAATTTTCGCCGATAGGCCTAACACAGAGGGCCATTTGAAAATCGATTCATTATTACAGATACTTAAATCAAAGGGCTGCGACAAGCTTCTAATTAAGAAGTTAAGCCCCAATGATAATTCAAAAAACCAAGTATATTTTGGAGGCGAGAAGGCTCTTAAATACCTTCCATTTAAAACCAGCGTACTAGTTGAGCAGAAGTCAAAAAAGAAAACTGCTAGAAAGTACATTTTTAGAAACTTACTCGAGTTTAACTGGATAGTAGACAATGGTTGCTTTGTAGCGCCTGAAGCTAAATTAATTTTTTATCCACAATACCCAGAGTCGAGACTCTCGGGGTTCTTAAAAGGATGTAAAAATGCCCCCAGTAAAATTATTGGACCAAGAGGCAAAAATAGATTTCTCATTTTAAGTTTTAATAAAAATGGACAATCATTTGGATATGTGGATTTTATAAATACAGATTTTAATTCATTTTTAAATAAGAACTTTGATACTGAAGAGAATGATACTTTTTTTGAATCTACAATTTCTCTCATTGAAGCTAAAAAAGGCAAGAATAGTTCAATCGGAAATTCGACAATTGAGATAAGGAAGGCTATCAAGTCTGTTTGTGATAGAGGCTGGATTGCATCTAGCAAACTAGATGCAAAAGGCAAAAAACAATCATACTCAGCTCCAAACGGCGGTGGATTTACACTAGAAGCAGAGTTAGGAATCATGCCAAACTCTGATGCAAACCCTGACTACCTTGGCTGGGAACTCAAACAACACTCTGGAAAGCCCGTTACATTATTCACCCCAGAACCAGATGCCGGCTTCTATAAAGAAAATGGTGTTGCTGAGTTTATTCGGACATTCGGTTATCCTGACAGAAGTGGGAAAAAAAATAGATTTAATTTTGGTGGTGTGCACAGGGTAAACGATAAGGATTTTCATAAATTAACAAAAATGAAGATAGTTATACATGGCTATTCAAACGGAACTTTCACGACAAACGATGGTTACATCGGACTTCAAACAACGAATGGTGAAATTGTTGCAAAATGGTCATTCATAAAACTATTAATTCACTGGCAAAGGAAACATGCAAAAACGTGCTTCATCAAATCTGAAAGAAAAGAAAGTAACGGCCAAACTTTCTATAGGTTCTCACCCGTCATTGAACTTGGGATTGAATCTACATTTACTAATTTTCTAGACTCTATGATCAAAGGTGCCTCCTATTACGATCCTTCTTCAAAGCTATTCAAAGAAGGTGAAAAATGGAAATCAAAAGCGAGAAATCAGTTTCGTGTAAAAGAAGGCGACTTACAGTCACTGTTCAATATCTACTACAGGATAAATATCTACTCGTAGACTCTTCCGTAAACACTTCTTCTTGTCATGCATATTAAAGCTTTAGCATAGAGAATTAGAAACGGACTAAATGACTAGCGATCGGTACTATCTGTAGCAATCACTCTTGAGATAGTTTTAGAATCGATATGGGATAATGAACTTCCATCTCCGACTACTTTTGTATTTTCTGCTGTAATAGAAGTTTCAACATGTAGTCCTTGGACAACGATGTTAAACCCTTCCGATTGCAGTCGATCAGGAAAATTAAGTAAGCAAAATAGATAAACTACTGCATAAAAAATCATTATCCCTATTGCAGTATATAAACATATAGGCCCTATACTTTTGTCCCAGTTTATCGCAGCAGTAGGAAGTAAACCTGTTTCTGTAATCACTGTGAACCAGTTTAAGGGTGTCATTATATTACCTTTATAAGAACTATGGCCCTGGCTCATTTGGCTCTTCCTAAGCATTTGGACCTACGCGATAAACAGAAACCGAAAACTGGATCATATGTCCACCGTGCGCCCCAGTTCCCATAAAATGTACATCATAGATGTAGCCAGCAATTGTTATTCTCGAAGGCTCAACCGTGCCCGTTGTTAAGTCACCTACAAAATTTTTGAGTTGGTATGTAAATACATTATTATTAAATGTTACATCAAAGCGAGGGAGAACACTTGGGTCAGATAAAAATTCAAAGATCAAGTCTATATTGACTTTCTTATTATCATCCGTGATTACGGGAATACTAATGCTAACTTGAGTTTCTCGTATCAATAAGAAAAGACTCCGAAAGAGCGAGCTCATATTGGCCATTCTTAACTTTTGGAACAATCTTTTGCAATTTCGATCCTCTTCAAACACCTAAGGTATTCTTAGCTGCGGAATTTCTAAAAATGCCTCCAGCATAACTCAAGGTAGGCACATGGATAATATTCGGAGGTAGCGCTTTATTGTTTGAGTTAATAAAAACTAAGAGATTTGCTAACCAGAGATAACGCATTGTTTTTAATAAAGAGGTATTTTGCGACATTTGTAAAATTATTTTAAGTGAATATATGAACGTAGAGGTATGTCTTAATAGGTTTGTTCAAACATTGCTAAATGCCACTCTCAACCTCTCCTCCTCCCCACTCTGATCCGTCCTCAGCCTCAAAATGGACAAATCAAACTTCTTAAGAATCCCATCTTTCATTTGATCCCGCCTAGCCTGTTCTGATCCTTCCTTATGAAAAGCTACGCCATCAACTTCGATGACTAGCTTTGGCTCTTTTGTCAGTTTATCAAATAAGAGAAAATCAACGTGGGTTTTGTAATATGAAGCAAATCGCCTCTCTTCAGGCTCAAGTATAGATAGATCAGTTAGAATCATTCTTAGCGGAACATGAACCGATACGTCTAACTGATGCTGTGGACTTTCTCTCAAGACCTTTGTAATCAAATCATAAGCTAAGTTTTCACTTGGAAACTTTGAAACCATTTTAGACTTTTCTCAAAGTAGCTTTCGTCTTGCTGCATAGCTTTTATAGAGATAGTCGAAAATCGATTTAGTCTTACTCTTTATGATGCTTAAGTTGTTATATTCAGCGTATTTAACTAAATCACCTAAGTTTGTATCATTAAGCGTATCTGTATCGTTTACGACAATAATCAGCTGATCCACTGCTCTAGATACAGCGACATTTAGGCGGTTGGCATTATCTGCAAACTCGGAGATTTCATTATCAACTGTTGATAGAATAACAATATCATTTTCTTGTCCTTGAAACTTATCGACTGTATCAGCTTTGACATTTGTATTAGCAAACGCCGCTTGCAGGGCATTAGTTTGCTTACGATAAGGTGTAATGATTCCAAGACTTCCATCCATCAGACTTAGGTTTTGTCCGGGAATGATCTCATTTTTAATAACATCAATTTGACGTTGATTAACACGACTTCTTTCATGGTTACCCTCAACTGTTTTATAAATAACCAGTGGGTCACGACCTGTACGAGCCTCAGTCATGACAATGAGTTCGCCGCCATAGAACTTTTGATTACAAAACTCGATTATTTTTGGATGACAACGATAATGTTCTTTTAGCAATGTTCTTGGGGCATCTGGAAACAACTTAATTAAAGCTGAGAGCAGACTTTCATTTTTATAAAGGTATGTTAAAGGTAAATTGTACTTATAAAATATTGCATCAGTCATTTTAGCCGCTTTGGAGTCCACGACGTGAGAAAGCTGCTTAATATCCCCGACAATCACTGCATTTCTGGCACAAGATAATGCGAGGGCTCCGGTACAAATATCCACTTGTGAGGATTCATCTATAATGACGTAATCATACATGGTTTCGCTTGAGAGACTACCTCGTAGAGAGTAAGTAGTACTCAGCACCACTGGATATTCCTTAATAAAGCCCTGTGAATTTTGCTTTAAGTCACCTAAGTCAAATTTTTCAATTTCTCTTCCAACAAATCTCTTGGCCAAACAGGCTTGAAAGACTGCCAAGGATACGTTTGTGTACTCTTGCATTTTTGTATCAAAGTCATACTCATTAAGTTCAACTTCAAGTTTGTCTATTGCTGCAGTCAACTCAATCTCTTTCAAGTCATAATACTTTGACTGAAAGTGAGCTATGAGATCTTCTTCTGAATAGATCCTTAGCAGCTCACGAATAAGCCTATTCCCTCTACTCGCTGTACTAAAGAATCCAATAAAGTCCTGGATGAGCCTGGAAAACCATGAAGGCTTTTCTAAATACTCAATTCGAAGCCAAAGATCGAGGGCTTGATCCGAACTTACAAGCGAATCTGTTTCTCTTAATATAATGAGCTTCTGCTCTTTACTCATGACCGACCTAAGAAAATGACCTTTCTCAGTAATGAACGATGAGTATGTTCTATTTAACTTTGAAAGCTCAATCTTCTTTTCTAGCATGGTCTGCAGCTGCTCATGCATGATTATTAAGCGCTTACGCGTTTCTTCTTCTATTTTTGGATCCATCATCCAATCATTCAAATCCGGACGTTCGCGCTGAGATTCTATAAACCCAACTTTATTGGCCTTACTTCCAAGATATGCCGCTATAAAATCCACATTGTTCTTCTTAAGCTTGTCTAAAACGTTTTTAGTGGCGGAGTTATTACTTGAAACAACCGCTACACTTTGTCCTCGCATCACGATATTAGCGATTATATTAAGAATCGTTTGAGTCTTTCCTGTTCCAGGAGGGCCTTCGATGATGCTCAATTGGCTTCCAAGGGCATTATCAACGGCTTTCTTTTGACTTTGATTAAGTCCAAATGGATAAATCGGATCGACTAGCTTACAGTCGGGGCTTTTTGCTAGCCTGCCTGACAAAAACGCACCTAGCATCCCTGTTTCCGACACAAAACCAATACTTGAGAAATAGTAAGAGAGAATATTAAAAGTCTCACCAGATTCGGAGGTACTAGTAATACCAACTTGATCTGCTATTTCCATTAAGTAAGAAAGACAGCTTCCCGCATCCGCTTTGTTTGTAACTGAATGGACGATTTCTACGTTGCCTGCATTGTAATTAAAGGCTTTTCCGCCTCTAAAAACGATTTCGTATGTTGCTCCGTCACATCTAAAGCTTTCGACATCATTAGTCTTATCTTCGCCCTTAAGAATGACTTTATACTTATCAGCTACATCTACGATGAAACTACCCTCAGATATTTAAGCTATAAGTAAATCAGAATAGGTAATCTGAGGCAATCTAGGCATTTTCATATCTGCGTGATGCTTTTGTATAAATCACGTTATAATTTTCGTATATGACTTTAATCAACCTTCTTTTATTATTGCTCCTTAGCGCCTGCTCGATAAATCGTGGGAATATTCCAATTATTGTTAAAGAGCTTGAACAAGACGAAATTGACTACCAAGAGTTAATAAAAACTAAGAGTAGTGCGAGTGAAGAAGTTCAAAAAACATCAGACTGTCTTCATATGTTTCTTTTTATTCCAAACAAGCTGACTTTTTCCGTTGAAGACGTTTTCAAAAACAGCTGTTCAGGCTCCAATCATTCTTTTGACAACCAGTTCTCAACTTCACTTTTTTATCTAGGCTACGGAAAAGAGTGCATTATTAATGAGCATCGCTGTGCCAGTAATTAACTTTTTCTTACTACTTATTCTGTGTTCCTGCTCAATACTCGAAAAGCATCAAGGATCGTACGGAGCTATGATCTTTGATGAGCCCCAATTTAATCAAGGCCAGCCACAAACTCTCATGAAGGAGACGAATATCTTACTTTGGTCAGATGCGTGTGGACTTGGAGATGAGCTCAATATTGAAGAACATTACCGCTTAATGTCCAAGAAGTATGAAACACTAGGCTCACAACAGATTGTGGGGATCGCTGATGTTGAAATAAGGACCTATCACTTTTTCATTGGGATAACCGCCCTACCTTGCATGAAAATTAACGCAACTCCTCTCGTTGTAAAGACGAGTTTCTAGCGTGTTCTTAGTTACGGTCAGCCTTACTCACCATCAACCCGCTTCAGCCGATCCTCACCCATCTTCATACTGGCATCTAAACTTTCTTTGATGGTTTCTGGCGCCGCTTGAATCTTAATTGGCGCTGTTGGCGTCGAGCTTTTTTTATACAAATACCCTGCAATGGCGATGGAGACGAAGAACATTATTAAGAGTGAGCCTTTCATTTACTTCTCCCCATTTTCCGAAGCAATCTCCCTACTCGTCTTGCACCAATTCACCTTCTTCTTAGTGCCACCGTCATAGGTCGTGGCCAGACCATTTTTAAGCAGATAGTGCGCTAGGGATTTGCCATCGATGGTGACGTCGGCAACGATACGAAAGTACTTGCCTCTTTTGATATTGCTAAGATCGATGCGCTTGGCATTTTTAAACAGATTGCTCACCAGCTTCTTGGCATTTCTGGCCTTTTCTTTTTCGCACGTATTCTTGGTCCTAAGCTCTGGTGTATCGACGCCATTAATTCTGACATTAATACGCTGGCCGATGAGTGGATGAACGTTTGGAATATCAAAGGTGACTGTATCGGCGTCGTAATTCTTAACGTACTTCACGCAGCGAAAGCTGTGCTCGTCATGGGTGCAGGGATCACTGGCATAGGAGTGAAAGCTAAAAAAGAGAATGGATAGGATAAGGAGCTTATGCATGGAAGCGTATCGACATTATCTTATGAATCTTTGATGGGAATGCTCGTAAACTGATTTCCAGATACTTCGAGCTTAATGATTTCAAACCTTTAGTTAACTCCTGTAACAAACCTTCATGCAGTAAGTTCAAGCTTATCATGTGTTGGTAAATTTGCCAACACATGATAAGCTTGGAGGACGCCTTGGTAATAAGGCCTAAGAGCTTAGAGTACATTGCTGTTCAAGTTAATTTTAGAGGACTTTTATTTGAGACTCTTGAAATTGATTTAGCACATATTAATAAGTACAGAAGATCAAGTTTTAGACTAAAGGACATTGTTTATGCTGCCAAAACAATGCTTCATCAAAATTACTTTGAAGCAAATAGTTCTAAACAGTACGAAAAGGAAACATGCCATTACTACGTTATCATCGAACGATTTAATGGCTCCTTTTATAAGCTCGTTTTCTGTGTTTGCTCTGATAGACCAAAGAACATTGGAATAAACACTTTTTATAGGATCAAGTCATGAGCATGAACCCATACGATATCGATATAAAAAAGCTAAAGCTTTCAAAAAGGATCACTGATCCGAAAGAGATATTGAAGTGTCAGATCGCGGCTAAGATTATTGATATCTCTGTAAATATCGGTACTGATAAAACACAAGAACTTACAGGGCTTCATAAGGCTGACCTCTCACGCGTTCGTGTAATGGATCTTAAGCGCTTTACGATTGATCGCTTAATTGGCATCGCGACAGACTTGGGACTTGAAGTTTCGATTAAAATTAAAAGTGCTTAGTTTTAACATTCGAGGACTAGATGACTGACTACAAAATCATAGAAGCAAGACATACCAACGACACGAAATTCTATGTTCGCTTCAATGATGGACTTGAGGGAGAGCTCGATTACAAAGACTTCAATACGCTGGGGCTTGGCGCTGATCTGCTCGAGCCAACATATCTAAGCAAGATATTCATTGACGACAATTTCGGCAACGTCGCATGGCCTAATGGTGTAGATATTTGTAAGGATTATTTGCATCAGATACTTTCGAAAAGTACTTAGGCACTCTCAATATTTTCGCTACTGACTCGATTCTGCGATTAAATTCAAGAGCTTAGCTCCATCAAAATTTTCAAATTGTATGCATTACATGTTCCTTTATGGGATCTTGATTATTCCCATACATGGGAATAATATATGATAGTCAAAAAGACTCCTGAGTTTATGGAGTGGTTTTATAAAGAGAGCAATAAAACTAGACTCCAAGTTATATCGCGCTTAGAGCGGATATCCAGCTACTCTCATTTTGGGGATATGAAGAACCTGGGGGGGCAACTTTTTGAACTTCGATGGCGAAATGGACGCAGGATCTATTTCACTTTTGATGAAAATAACTGTTTAGTATTATTAGGTGGAAACAAAAATGGGCAAACCAAAGACATTAAAGAAGCACGACGACTCCAAAAGAGAGAGACCTCAAGCGACGCTTTGGGATCCGACTGAAAACACGACTCTTGAAGGCCTTAAAGAATGCATGAAGGAAGCTCCTTTTGAAGATGATATTGAAACCTTTCAAGGGGGACTACTAATTCTCCTCGAGCATTACGACTACAAAGATATTATAGAGAAGACTGGACTTTCAAAATCGACGCTCTATAGGATGTGTCATCCAGACTCTAACCCAACGCTTAGTAATGTGTGTAAGGTATTGGCCTATATTAGCCAAGCCAGCGTTAAAAGCGCTTAGCCTTTCTAACACTTTAAATTTTTCTCAAAGTACAAATGATCTTTATGAGAGTAATACGGGGGAAAGGCATCGATTGGCTTATAGCCCAGACTTTTATAAAGACCTATCGCTGCTGGCTGTTTAACGCCAGTTTCGAGTTTAACGATAAACTTCTCACTCAAAGCACTGATTCGCTCCAACTCCAGCATGAGTTTTTTAGATAACCCCAGTCCTCTACACTTTGGAAGAATGAACACTTTCTTTGCTTCAGAGTAATCTTCAAAAAGGTAGAGTGCTCCACATCCCACTAGAGTCTCTTCATCGTAGAGCCCTATAATGATATCGAGCTCGTCTTTTGAATTTTCAAAGACGGCGCCGTTTGGATAAAGCTCCTGCTTGGCTTGGTCTAGAAAACTAGCAAACAAGATGAAATTTGCGTCGTTAGGACTAAGAGGTTTAAATTTCATATATATTGCCTAACTTTTTCGCTTCATCCAACCTATCAAAGTATGAGAGCTTTTCTCATGTGACTTGAGATAGTACTCAAGCATTTCAAATCCATTGTCTTCTACTTCCTTAAGGAATTCTTTCTGTGAACTGATTCTTCTATGTTTGAACATTTTCCTTCCATCTATATCATGCCATTCCATGTCCCAGCGATCAGGCCCCGTGCTCCACAGAATTCCATCTTTGAAGGTTAGATAGTCCCTATCGGTCATCTCTGACATATCCTCGGCTTCGATCATTGTATGAATGAAAGTAACATCAGAACAAAGCTCAAAAAAATTTTTCCGATGTTCCCAGTCGACGAGGCAATGTAACAAGGAACTATCAACAGTAAAGTCCGCTTCTAAGTCAGTAAGCTGTGTAAGATCACATGCTTTAAATTCAGCTTTCAAACCTAGGGCTTCTTTGTTCTGATTGGCCATCTCGATTGCCCTAGGACTTACGTCAAATCCTTTTACATCAAAACCTAATTTCGCAAGATACAAAGAAGCTGTCCCTGTACCACAACCAAAGTCGATGGCCTTCTTCCCCTCTTTTCTGGGAAAGTAGTGATCAATTCTTTCTGCTAATGCGATATTAACTTCGTGATCAAATAGTTTTTCCGGTGAATCTATTCCATCCCAACTTACTTTTCCATTTTTTGCGAGATTTTCGTAGACCTCGTCATGCATATCAAAGTATTTCATGATTGTACCCTTAGGCGTTAGGGTTCCAGGCCAAGTATGTTGGAACTTATTTGAAGTATTAGAAATACCTTTTTAAGCTACATCTGAGTAATCAGCAAACATAATAGATGCAGGATGAACACTCAAGGCCTCTGCTAAAGCGATTGCTCTTTGCTTTCCAATTTCTACTCTATCATTTTCGACCGAACTTATATTGGCCTGAGAAATTCCAGTTTCATTGGCCAGATCAACTTGAGTCCAACCTTTAAGTTCACGAAGAGCCTTAATCATCTCTCCCGGAGACATCTGAATCGTTTTACCTGCTTCATTAAAATCTTTCTTATTAATCTTCATTTCAAACCTCATCATACTTATGGGGTGTCACCTTAAGAACATAAACTTCTTTTACTTTTTTATCCTCTGTGTAAACAACCCTATATTGTATATTTAATCTTGATGAGCGACACTCTCGTAAGTCACCTTTTAATTTTTCATCTTTAAAACCAGAAAAATTTTTCAAGTTTTTTGAACCACCATTCTTTACAGCTTCAACCCAAACTTTATATTTTTTTTGGACTTGCTTGGGGATCTTTTTTAAATCTCTAGTAACAGCTTTAGCTTCATAAACTTTCCACATTAAGACACTATATATCATATATAAAATATCTCAAAGATAAAATATATTATAGATAATATATTCGCAATTCATGTGAACGTAATTTCAATACGTTAAAATGGCGAGGTGGTGGGAATCGAAGCCGCTTCTCGGGCATCCAGCCCTTCAGCGGCACTTCCTCCTTCCTGTCGGTCGCCCAACTTTGATTTCTCATACGAACCAACATCCTCAAAAATAAAAAAACCACTCTCATGAGTGGTTTTTTTATTTGGTGGTCGGAGCCTGACGCTGGACGAACCACTCTCTACCGTTAGTTATGTGTCTGTTTTCATTCCACATTTTATTGGAAATCCAGCAGAAAATCATGAGATTTTGCGGAAACTCTACCTAGAATTTGACCTTTCTAGCTATCAAATTTCAGATTTAACAGGATGGTCGCGGACAGCAATCAGCGATTATCTACGCAAGGCCGAGATCAATAAGGAGTTTATTAAATCACCAATCCCACGCTATGGAGAGCGAGAAGTTGGAGGTGTTCGTGTGCCTCATCAAGCGGAACAAAAAGTTATTCAAAAAATTGTAACTCTTAAATCCAAAGGGCATTCATTTAGAGAAATAGCCAAATTTTTAACTGAAAGTGGCGTTCTTTCAAAACGTGGTGGCCAATGGTCAAAAACAACAATCCAAGAAATTTTTAAACGTGAACAGGAGAAAAAGAAATGAAAGTAGTAGCGGAAATAGTAGCGGCAGTTATTCTATTAATATCGGGAAGCTATATCGCACCAAAGATGATTGAAAAATTTAAGAAAGAATCTTTTGTACATATTCACAAAGGACTCCCTTCAATTGAAAAATTTTCAAGAACTATGGCAAATGAATAATTAAACTTATATTTTTCATTGCATTATCCTATGTTCGCTATGCGGAGCTTTGCTAATCTCTATCTTAGTCTAAACGACACATTTGACTTGAGGTCGTAGTGACAATCTATGTACATAATATAAATATATTTGTATAATTTGCAGAATGTTAAACTCAAGCACTTTTATAAAAAAAAGTAGAGCCACCATATTTTTAAGAATTTTTTCCAATATATTTGTAGTTGGAAATCTTCTTTATTTTATTTCGTTATATTTCTCTAATCGGAAGCATCTTGATGTTGTTTTGAGAGAGGATTTTATATTTGAATGGGCGACTTTTATTTTTCTGATGTTATGTAGCGGTGTATTCTCTCTTTATTTGTTGAAATTTAAAAAAAATAAATTCTATTATTTATTTTTTGCTCTCGGAATGATTGTTTTCTTATTTGGTGCATTCGAGGAAGTAAGCTGGTTTCAGCGTGTATTTGATTTTAAAGGAACCAATCTAATAATAGATAATAATTCTCAATCAGAGTTTAATATACATAATTTAGTAATTGGCGGAATTGGTTTAAACAAATTAATATTTGGTAAAATACTAGGGGTACTAATAGGCCTTTATTATTTAATACCCGCCA
>PBCC01000009.1 GCA_002716825.1 Halobacteriovorax sp.
CGACAGGCATCATGATCGATACAACCAATCCAAATAACGCCACAACTCTTGCATGGAGCCAAACTTCTCCGTATTCAGGTGTAAGTGTTGACTCATTATGGGTAGCTTCAACCTCAGGTGATGTTGCTTCACAATCAATCCAATACTACGCAGACGGCACCTGTACCACTGCAACTGGTGGAGCGATTGCACTTGGTGGTGCGGCGACAACAAATAATCGTGCTGCCACTGATGGATCAACATATTCTTATAGAATTACAACAGTTGATAATGCTACAAACTCTGTCACTTCAGGCTGTTCTAGTGCAATGACAATTGACTCGTCTGCACCGCTAGCGGCTAATACACTGGCATGGGTTCAAACTTCTCCGGCCAATACGACTTCACTCAATACAACCTGGGTAGCTTCAGGGTCAGGCGATGTAGCTTCACAAACTGTTACTTACTATAGTGACGCTTGTACAACATCAGTGACTTCAGTTGTTCTAGCTCCGGGTGCAACAACCCATAACTTTACCTCTGGTATTACAGGTAATACTTATTACTTCAGAGTCGCCTCTGCCGATGCGGCCGGCAACACCACAAATTCTGCTTGTTCTGCCGTTGGCATGACAATCGATACTGACTTCCCGGCAGCTGCCAATACGATTGCTTGGGCACAAACTTCACCGTCAAACACAACGGCCGTCACTGCGACTTGGGCTTCAGGTGGTGCAGCAGACTTAGCCAATCATAGAGTTGAGTATTATAATAATGGATCATGTACACCAGCCTCAGCCTCTACAAGTCTAGAAGCAGCCAGTGCTCTTTCTTCTAATTTCACAGGCTCTTCAACTGTTACTCACTCATTTAGAGTTGTATCGATCGATAACGCTGGCAATGAGACACCATCGGTTTGTTCTAACGCCATCACGATTGACACTGACTTCCCAGCTGCTTCGACTGGTATGGCATGGGTACAAGGAACAAGCGCCAATACTTCACCGATTGATGCCACTTGGACGCTTTCAACAGCTTCAGATAAGGCAAGTCAGCGCATTAATATTTACTCAAATGCAACGTGTTCTACCGCCGTAGCTGAGACTGCTGTGCTTGCCAATAACATTACGACTTATTCTTTTGCCTCAGCTGTATCGAATAACACATACTCATATCGTATTAATACGACTGATGCTGCTGGCAATACTACAGTGTCAGGTTGCTCGACTTCAATTTTCATTGATACTCTGCCACCAGCAGACGCTGCAAGCTTAGCTTGGGTACAATCTTCACCATTCTCAGGACCTTCAGTTACTGCAAGCTGGACGATTTCAACTGATCCAGACCTGGCCAGTCAAACTGTTCAGTTCTACTCTGATGGAACTTGTGCGGCGGCCTTTGGCGCTCCAGTCAATCTTGCTGCCGCTACCAATACACAAGCTCTAGCTGGTGTTACGAATACTAATACATACAGCTATAAAGTCACATCAGTCGATAGTGCTAGTAACTCATCAACTTCTGGTTGTTCAAGTGCTATTACCATCGATACTTCGGCACCTGCGGGAGCCAGCGGACTTGCTTGGACTCAAGGTAGCTACAGTACCAGTTTAAGTGTAAATGGCACGTGGACTTCATCAGCATCAGGTGATGAAGTTTCTGAGACAATTCGTATCTATGAAAACGATGCTGCCTGCTCTGGTGCAATCTTCTCACAACAAACACTTGCTGCTTCAACCGCAACATATAATTTTACAACTGGCTCAAACGGTAATCTCTACAGCTTTAGCATTAGATCAACTGATGGCGCTGGTAATATTCATACAACTGGTTGTTCGGCACAGATTCTACTTGATACGTCTGCGCCAAATGCAGCGACAGCTCTCGGCTGGTCAACATCGAGCCCATCAGCTGTTACTGGTGTTACAGCTTCATGGACTGTGGGCGGCTCGGCTGATGCCTCGGCTCAATCAATCCAATTCTATTCAGATGCGACTTGTACCGCGACAACAGGTGGAGCCATCGCCGTTGGACCAGGGGTTACAACACAAGCATTCACTGGTGTTGACGCCGGTTCGTATTCATACAGAGTTACTACTTCCGATCCGGCCGGTAACACTTCACTATCTGTATGTTCAAGTAATATGAAGATCGATACAAGTGCGCCACTTGCACCTTCAGGTCTTGCATGGTTTGAGTCTTCTCCATATAACTCACTCACGGTTACACCACAATGGTCACTATCTGGATCAATTGATGTGACGGCACAACGAATTGATTATTATCAAGTTGCTGCTTGTGGTGGCGGAATCACTTCAACAGCTGCACTTGCTGCAGGTGCGACGACAACTTCATTTACTGGAGCATCAGGCAACACTTACTACTTCATCATTACCGCAATCGATGCTGCCGGAAATGAAACGTCTTCACCTTGTGTAGCCAGTGGAATGCTCCTCGATATCGATCCACCTCTTAATGCCACAGCTCTTGGCTGGACAACGGGTACGCCAAGTACAAGTGCTAACGTAACGGCAAGCTGGACTGCTTCAGCATCTGCTGATGTTGCATCACAAACTATTAATTATTATGTAGACGGAACTTGTTCAACTCCAGCAGGAACATCAGCTACTCTTGCTGCTGGCACTGGAACACACGCGTTCACAGGAACATCTGGTAACAACTACTACTATAAGATCACGACAACTGATAGCGCTGGTAACTTCAGTAATTCAGTTTGTTCAAGCGAAATGCGTATTGATAATACGGCGCCAACTGCAGCCACAAGTCTTGGTTGGGCAGAGATCGCACCACACAATAACCTTCTTGTTACAGCTGTTTGGACACCATCGGCTTCAAGTGATGTTCTCACTCAACAAGTTAATTGGTATGTAAACAGTGCCTGTGTGGCCGCTCCTAGCTCGCAATCGGCGATCCTCGGTGCAGGCGTTACCTCTGAAGCTTATACAGGTAATGATGGCGAGACAATTTACTATACGATCACAAGTGCTGATGCTGCCGGGAACTCTACAACTTCAGGTTGTGTTGCCGGCATGCTTCTTGATATCACTGCCCCTGGCTTAGCCACAATGGCAGGACTAAGTGGTACAGGTTGGGTTGAGCAATCTCCACACAACACTGTCACAATTGTACCTGCTTGGACTCCAACAGGTGACAGTGACCTCGCCTCACAAAAAATCCGCTACTGGTACAACGGTACTTGTGCTGGTGGCCACAACGAAGAATTCGTTGGAATCGGTCCAACAGACACAACACATTCAGGTGTAGCCTCAGCTGTTGATGGTGGTAACTATTCTTTCAAAGTGATCTCTGTCGATGCGGCCGATAACTCATCAACTTCTGTTTGTTCTAGCACGATGGTTGTAAACTCTGGCCTTCCAGCCAATGCAACTGCTCTTGCATGGGATCAGGGCGCTGTTTACAACGCTACAGGAATTCAAGCGCAATGGACTAAATCTGGTTCGCCTGATGTGGCCGATCAAGAACTTATCGTTTACTCAGGTGCTGCTTGTACTGGTGGAACAACAACCTACACAGGAATTGGTGTCGCAAGTAGTAATTATTCATACCCATACACTGCTGCTGCCGGTGAGAATATCTATTCATTTAGAGTCAGAACAATCGATGTGGCCGACAATATTTCACTTTCGGCTTGTTCACCGGATATTGAAATCGATACAGTTGCTCCTGATGCACCAACAGTTACCGCTTGGTCTGAGAGCTCTCCAAGTGCTACAAATCCAATCAACGCAAACTGGACACTGACAGGGGACCTCGACCGAACTAGCGTTAGACTTGAAGTGTTCGCAAGCGCTGCAGCCTGTGCCATCCCGGCGTCAACTCCGGTCGTTGGTGGTAACTTCACACTTGGTACTAGTGTTCTTACTCAAGCATTTGCAGGAACTACTGGTTCTGAGTACTTCTATCGCGTGAAGACAGTTGATAATGCTGGAAACGTCACAACTTCTGCGAGTTGTTCGGCCGGTGTTGTCATCGATACGACTTTCCCAGTGGCTGCAACAGGACTTAACTGGACACAAGCTCCAGGACCCACAAATGCATCGTCAATTGATGCCAATTGGACTGTGAATGAGTCTGCCAACATTTCACAACAACGCATCACTATTTACTCAGATGCTGCTTGTACGACTGTTGTAACAGATAACACCGGGCTTGCATCAACGGCCAATACATATAATTATTCAACAGCCCTACTTGATGGCCTAAGTGTTTACTTCAAAATCAGAACAACTGATACTGCCGGCAACACTAGTGATTCAGGCTGTACTAGTACTGCACTTGTGGTCAACACATCACCCCCTGGTGACGTCACTGGGGGAACTGCACTTAACGCATTCTGGACAACTGATGCAAGTCCAGCCACTTCCCCGAGTTTCTCGTGGACAAATCCAACTCCTCTAGCTGATTGGACTGTGATTGAGCTTGCTCTTGGTAATACTACTGCTCCAAATGAAGCGTCGATTGTAAACTGGTACTCAACAGGTGCCGTATCAACATCTCTTGGTATTCCAGGTCTAACCACTGGTATCATTAATAAGTGTCAAACTTATTATCCAAAGATTAGAGCGCGCGATGATGCTGGTAATACGTCCGTTATTCCACATGTTCTAACTACTGGCTTTAAGTGGGATCCTGATGCTCCGACATTTGCTGGCGCAGTCGATGTCTCTGCTAATAACCAAACTCGTCAGCACTCTCCAACGGCAGATTGGTCAGCGATCGCAGCGACGGATAACTGTACACTGGCCAACTATAAAGTTGCTCTTGGAACCGGTACTGCTGGCGCAGCACTTAATGACGTAGCTGATTGGGTTACACTACCAACAGCACAAACCTCGTACCGATTTGCTGATAGTGGACAAGGTGCTGGCTTCTACCTCGCCCTGAATACTAATTATTACATCCACGTCAAAGCGGTTGACTCTGCTGGCAATGAAACCATGGTGTCTTCACCTGCGTGGCAAGTAAACCCAACAGCTGTAGCTTACCCAAGAGCAATCTCAAACACTGGCGTATCTGAAGCGGGAGCAACGACTGTTCAAACAATCGTTTGTGAAATCCCTCATGGTGTAAACAGACTTTTAGCTGTCTCGGTCAACAAAGACTCGGCCAATACGACCTCTGTTGTAAGCATGACTGCAGGTTCAAATAATGTTCCACTAAACTTTGTTATCGGTCAGGATCAAGCCCATAACTCTGGCTGGAGAACACGTGGTGAGATTTGGGTACTTAACGATAATCTGGCAACCGGTATTCCATCAATTGCTGAAGTTCCAGCCTCAACCTCGATTACGATTAATGTAACCTGGACCGCAACGTCTTCCGATAAGATAGCAACCTGTCAGGTCTTTGATGGTGTTAATCAAACGACACCTATTAGTAACTCTGCTGACAATGAGCTTGCGCAGAATGCTTCAGCTAACAATATTACACTTAACAACTTTGCTGAGGCCGCCAACTCGACTTCATTTGTAAGCTGTCACCACGGTAACCCAGTGGGTGCCATGGCGATCAACCAAGGGACGAATGATGCGCTTCAAACAACTGTTCAGGGCTCAATGATTAATACTGTTAACGAAAACCGCGGTGCTGGCACCTTGAGTTACCTGTGTACCTCAGATTCGAGCTGGCGTCGTGTAATTATGGGTATCAACGTCAATGGGGACTAAAATGAAAACCCTATTTCTAGCTCTCGTTTTTTCTTTGCCACTTTACGCGCAAGAAGAACTACCTGTCGCCTTTGAAGACAAATCAATTGTCCAGGAAGCTCAGTATAGTCTTCGCCTCAACCATATGATTGACGATCAGTGTAGGATTAGTCTTTTTGTTAATAAGAACGAAAATCACTTTATTGTGAAAACATTCACGCCCAGATCTATTCCATCTTTTGAAAGCTATATAGAAGAACAGGATTCGAACTTAAAAAAAGAAAAAAGTAAATTCAGTATTGAAAATACGCTTGAAGGTAAAACCAAAAACCATCTCTTTTGGATTGAAGGTAAGAACTTAATCGCCAAATATCAAATTTACGACTCAAGCACTAAAACGTATCGCAGCGAAGAGTCGATGATTCTTGAGAATCTAAACTGCGCTAACAAATAATCCCAGTCGCTTTTTTAACTTTGGTTAAAAATTCCTGCGCTTTAGGCCTTACTTTTTCAGCACCCATTTCTAAAATGCGATCGATCTCTTTTGGATTGGCCATAAGTTCTTCATAACGAGCACGCGGCTGTTCAAGGCCTGCATTAATCACTTTGAATAACTCGGCCTTGGCTTCCCCCCACCCAATGCCACGCTTAAACCATGCCGCCAACTCATCTTGTTGCTGCTTAGTCGAGAAGAACTTATAGAGATCAAAGATAAGTGAGTCAGCTGGATCTTTAGGTGCTTCAGGTGGCAGGGAATCGGTTTTGATTTTATTAATAAGTTTTTGCAGTTTCTTCTCAGGTAAAAAAAGTGGGATCGTATTTTGATAGGACTTCGACATCTTTCGCCCATCAAGACCTGGAATCAAAGTCTCAGATTGCACCATTGCTTCTGGAGCAACTAGAACCTCACCATAAACCGCATTAAAAGAAGAGACGATTTCGCGAGCAATCTCAATATGCTGAAGTTGATCCGCCCCAACTGGTACTAAATTCGTTCTTAAGAAAAGAATATCTGCGGCCATCAGGACTGGGTATCCGTAAATTCCCATGTTTACGCCTTGATCAGAGTCCCTGCCTGCGTCGATATTTGCCTGACTAAGGGCTTTGTAGGCGTGAGCACGGTTCATATGACCCTTGGCCGTAAAACAGCTTAAAATCCAATTCATTTCCATGATTTGAGGCAAATCGCTCTGGCGATAAATGGTCACTTTTTCAGGATCCAAGCCCATCGACAGCCAGGTCGCCGCCACTTCATAAACATACTGACTCATGAGCTTAGGCTGGTGAATCGTTGTTAAGGAGTGATAATCGGCAATGAAATAAAAGCAATCATATTGATTGCTGTTGGCCATCTCGATTGCTGGTTTTATTGCACCTAGATAGTTGCCTAGATGAGGCATTCCAGTGGGCTTGATTCCTGTGAGGCAAATTGGCTTAGTCATGAATAAAAGATAGCCCGAAGATGGGAAAGTGACAACGAGGTTATAGCTTATACCTCGTAGAACTTAAGTCCTTTGCGCTCAACCCGAACTTCAGAAAGCTTTTCTTCTAAGTCGTTCAGTTTGCGAGTTTGTATCTCAATGGCATCGAGCAAGATAGACTGATCCTTATTCATGGCAATGCGCTGATTGATAAGCGCCTGAACTTTAGAAATAAAATTTAGCTCTTGAGTTAATATTGAGCGATCAAAGCACAAAAGAAAAGTAGCGAACAACTCTCGCCTGCACTCATGATTTAAAAAGAGATACGTTTTATCTCGTTCTAGTTTTTGACCAAAAGCATGCTCAAGTTCACGACGCTTACCACTTGATACAGACTGATCAATCACAATCAAATTGTTCGAGTAATCGATAAGTCCGTGCCTTATCTCCCCCATGAATTCATGATCCTCAATTTTTACTCCAGATTCGTAATGACTAACGACGATACCATCGGAGTCAATCACACTGAGCTTCAGATTTGTTGGATTCAGTATTTCGTTAAGTTGACCTGAGAGATCATTCAAAAGAATAAGATTGGTTGCAGACTTCATCACTTTTAACGAGATCTTATGCAGCAGATCCGACAACCTAAAGCTAAGGTTTAAGTTCTGATTAATCCTAAATAATTCAAACTCTGTTTGCATTTTTCGCGCAGGCACCAGCACTCCTTTCATACGTACCGAACATGAGATAATGCTAGCACTAGAGGGAATGCGACTCTTTAAGCGACTGTAATCACAATGAAAAACAAGTCCTATTTAAATAACAGGGAGTTAAAACTGACAACTCCTCAAGGCATTAAAGACTATAGCACTGCTGTTCATCAACAATAACTGCGCTTGGCCCAATGAGATTTTGCATTTGCTCTAGGGAGCGCTGCTCACCATGAACCAAGAAAGTTTTCTTAAGTCCCAAAATCTGACTTCGCCACTTTAATAATTCCACTTGGTCAGCGTGTGAAGAAAAGGACTTTGCAATATAAACTTCACCTAACCACTTGAGCTTATCATCGCCATCTTGAAAAACTCTCTCACCGTCAACAATCTTTCTTCCTAAGGTTCCCTCAGCCTGATAGCCCACAATCATTAAGATATTGTTTTTATCTTCTCCAAGGTGCTTTAAATAGTAGGGAGATCTTCCGCCTGTTAACATTCCACTGGCCGTTAGAATAATTTTGGAGCCTGAGTCTTTTTCAAGTCTCTCTCGTTGCGACTCGAATTCAATAAAAGTCATGTGTCGATGGATTGATGCAAAATCTTCTTTGGTGATCTTATGAAAGTCATTAAAGTTCTCATAGAGCTTTGTCACTGCAAGGGTGAGAGCAGAGTCCACATAGACGGGCACCTTAAGGTCTTTATTCTTATTAAAAATATGCGCTAGATAGAACATGATGTTTTGCGATCTTGCGACCGAAAAAGCCGGGATGAGAATGCTAGAGGATTTCTTCTTTGCATTTTTTAAAACATTGATCAAATCACTTTCTGGAGTATGGGAGCGATCATGATTACGATCGCCGTAAGTGCATTCCATCACAACAGCGTCCGCACTTGAGAATCCCTTCGGGTCGGGCATAATAGGATCGGTGTATCGCCCCAGATCTCCAGAAAATATAATACTCTTATCATTATCTTCAATTTTGACTGAGCTTGCGCCCAATATATGCCCAGCACTTTCGAGTGTTATCCGTAACCCCTTCCAACTGAACGTTTCGCCCCATTGATGAAACTCAAACAACGGAATTGTTTGTGCCACATCATTTAGATCATAAAGGGGCTTAGACTTTTCAGACTCTTTAACGATTTTTTTATTCTTCTTTCTATTTTGTTCGGCTTGAATTTTGGCGTTATCGCTCATAATAAGTTTAGCAATCTCACCTGTTTGTAATGTAGAAAAAATAGGTCCGTGAAAGCCATGTTTAACCAATTTGGGAATATAGCCACAATGGTCTAAATGCCCATGAGTTAAGACAATGGCACTGATTTTTGATAACTCTTCAGGAACTTGTGCAGGATTTTTTGCCCCAAGTCCTTGGAAGAGACCACAGTCAATCAAGACATCTCCTACGGATGTCTTAAGAATATGTTTTGATCCTGTAACTGTCTGAGCCGCACCTAAACTTTGTAACTGCATAACGTTCCTAAAATGGCGAGCAGAGTGCTCTGGCTTCTCTTAATATTTCATCGCCCTTTGATTTACTTAGATGTAGTGCATCCACTGCATTGGGGGCGCTGAGCAAATCTTTAACAAAAAATATTCCGCGCCCAATGAGGTATGATTGATCTTTGGGCCTAAGGGAGTTGATGATACCAATGGGGTGAGCTTTAGCTTTAACCATAAGGTCATACAAACTCTGCCCCTCTGGATCATAGGGGGATACTGTTTTTAATCCAGAACAACTACTGTAAGTCAGTGCATCTAAGGTAAATTTTGAGTTAGTGACTAGCCAATACTCATCAAAGTTATTTTCTGTATTTTCCTTCAGGTCCATTTTTCGAGCATTTACATAGAGAGCTGTTTTTACATCTTCTTTAAAGTTTAAGCTGTTGTGAAACTTACATTCCATGTAAATGGTCTTGCCTTGCTTTGAAGCTATAACATCAACCTCATGAGAAACACATCTGCCTTTGAGCACGACGCCAATCTTCACTGAGTATCCAAGACGCTGCATTAAGCCTGCGACAAATTTTTCAAAATTAAAGCCATCAGGACCAAGTGCAGACAGTGTTCTAGGAAATGCGTAGCGAGAGGCGGCAGTGTATGAGTTCTTTTTAATCAGAGTGTGAGCTAGTTTATAGAGTCTTTTAGTACTTAAGCCTTCTTTTAAGCGAGGCCCAAGTTTTTTTAAAATTAAATCAATACGCTCTTGATCTAAACCAGACTTTTTGAGTGAGTTAATAAATTTCAGTTTGGAGAAATCTTGAAGCTCACCGGAAGCCTTTCTAATTTTAAAAGAAAAATTTCCGGTGGATTTCAAAGTGCTAAATTACTTAATCGGGTAAATGACTTCTACTTTCTGTGAAGCTGCTGGTGCAGACTGCTCACTTAAGAAGTACTCAATCGGCTTGCCATTAATTGTCTTTTTATTCTTCTTCGCCCAAGTCTGAATGGCATCATAAGCTTTATATGTTTGACGAAGATCACCCGTGTAGTTTGCTTTAGCTATTGGACCACTTGGCATATCAATAACATCATAACCAACTAGATTTTTAAGTTTCTTGGTCACAGGAAAGCCAACTTGAAAATGATAGGTATCCTTAGTCGCTTCAAGCGTACGAATAAACGGTGCACCTTTTTCAGTGATCTTAAGCTTTCCTAAAACAGTTTCAATCTCAGCAATCGACTTCTTGATTGTGTCTTCAAGCACAGAGTTTTTAACTTTAAGAGTTTTAACAACTGCATATCCACCAGGACCTTTATCCACTGAAACATCAATTGCGTGAGCAAGGTTAAGAGATACCAACAAGGCCAGACTGATTAAATATTTCATTACAAACTCCTTTAATTAACTTTGTTTAGTACCCTACCAGAAGCAGCTATTCTATTGAAAAACGCAGTGCAAGGACATTACAAAAACCATTCTAAATACTCTCTACATTATGCTCTCATTATATCAAAAAAATGGTGAAAGTATCTGTTTTTTATGGAGTTTGATTATCAGGTACTTACTCATATTTACCATAAGAGCGTGTATCATTTAGCTATGCTCAAAGCTTGGACACGAATATAATTAGTCTATGGGCCGACACTTAAGTAGCTTAATTTCCACTTTTTTACTCATTCTAGTTATTTTGTCGCCCTCACAGAGTGCGACAATAGATAAGCCCCACTCCAAAGAGATTGGCTTCTCTTATGTCTCCTCCGACCTGGTGCTTAACCAACAACCAGTCCAACTTAAGGATAAAGTCCGTCACTCTGAACTACTTGGGCTTTGTCAGCTAAACTCATCTCTAACACTCAACTCTCTCAAAAGTTTCGATCACTTCAGTGCTCTTCATGGACTTCAATCCCAATATGGAAGCTTGTACCCTTCAGGCCCAAGTCCCCCGAGATCAATCTAAGTTTTATTCATTTTAGACTTTATTCTTCTTGGAGACATCTATGTCACAAAGCCACGACGACCAAACAGGTAAACCCTGGGGTCTCATTATTATTGTAGTATTCTTCGTTCTTGCCCTGATTGGGCCAATTGTTTGGCAAAGTTTAGGGTTGAAATAAGAGAAGAAATGGGAAATAAAAAGGCCACTCAAATGAGTGGCCTTCCTTATTATATTTGGTTGCGGGAGTAGGATTTGAACCTACGACCTTCGGGTTATGAGCCCGACGAGCTACCAGACTGCTCCATCCCGCGGTAAATCATTGAAATCTATTCAAAATCTTTGCTGATACTACCTAAGTGACCGACATATTGTCTAGTCCTTTTCCCGGACAGATTCACTCCGACTTAAAGTCCTAAAATTATTAGAAAAGAGTTCGATAAGATCTTGTAGGGACAATGAACTCAGGGGCATAGGATCATGGCAAACGCAGCAACTAAAAAAAATCTTGTTAATATCTCAGTCGATGCTTCAGAACTCTCGCCAACTCAAATTAGACTTCTTAAATCACTCAACGCCATGATCAAGCATGTAATGACCACAGATAGTGAGTCAGACTTCTTTGATGGTAGTGCCGAGTGTATGCGCATTTGTGCTTCACTGATTAAACAGGCCCGCTTTATCGAAGCTTTCAAAGCCGAAGATATTCCATACGCAGAACAAGCGCTCGAATACTCTATAGATATTCTACAAGAGCAAATGAGCGCTCAAAAAGTTGTTTCTTGGGACAACTAATTATTTAACAAATTTAGCGTGAACATTTCCTGTTTGCGGCACACGATTCAGGCGAGCTTCTTTTCTCGCCTGTCTTTTTTGGTGCATGGCCTCACGCTCAGCAAAGAATTCTTTTCTCTCTTTAACTACAGTACGCGCCTTAGATTCAGAAATATTCTTTAGTGTTTCAAAATATGTTTCACGCTTAAACTTCTCAAAGGCACGATCATCGGCCAATGTCGTCGGCTGTGGTCCTTTAAGTTTTACGTTCACAGATTTTTTCGGTGACATATACTCAATTGGAGAATCGAATTTAGGCGTTCCGTCAGCTTTCATACCGAGAGCATCGAGGACATTTTTCTTGGTCATATAACGATAGCCGCCAGGAGAAATCCCCTCAACTGTCAGACCGCCAATGGCAACACGCTTAAGTTTATCAACCACAACATTATGAGCTTCACAGATTTTTCTAATTTCTCTGTTTTTGCCTTCACCGAGTCTAAACTCAATCCAAGTCTTTGTTGGAAGCTGCGAGATAACACGAACAGATTTTGGCACAACTTTTCCACCCGGAAGATCAGCCCCAGAGCGAAGCTTCTTAAGGATCGTTTCATTAACCGCACCAAAAACTTTGACTTCGTAAACCTTAATGACTTCATATTTTGGGTGCATGACTAAGTTGGCAAGATCACCGTCATTAGTCATAAGCAGTAGACCTTCAGACAAATAGTCCAGGCGGCCAACAGGATAGATACGCTCATTAACTTCTTTACACAGGTCCATAACTGTCTCGCGCCCTTCTGGGTCATTACGAGTTGTCACAACACCGCGAGGTTTATGCATAAGAAGATAAACTTGATCAACTGAAGCTGGATCAATAACCTGGCCATCAACTTCAACCGCATCAATCGATGGATCGACTTTTGTACCAAGAAGAGCGGTAATCATACCGTTTACTTTCACGCGGCCTTGAACAATGAGTTCCTCAGCTTTACGACGAGAAGTAACACCTGAATCTGCAATAAACTTTTGTAAACGAACTGATGTGTCCGACATAGGATCTCCAATCTGCCTCACGGCGGTTTAGGATTAATAAGTAGGCGGAGACTACTCTCCACCTACGCGAGTTGTCAATTTAAGCTATCTGTATCTTGGTTTTGATCTTTTAAGAATGAAAGGTCGATGTCCAAGTCACTGGCTTTTTCAACCATATCATCAGTTAAATTATCGATTTTACGTTCATTATCTTCCACTTTGTCATCGCGAAGAGCGAGTTCATCAGTTTCGAGACTTGAACCCGTCAGGCGCTCAAAAGCTTGATCAAGTGCATCCGAGAGGTCCTGCGCTTCCTGCTCGAGATTATCATCGCCAAACAACTGAACAAACTCTGCATTGGCATCATCTTCTTCAAGCTCAACTTCTACTTCGATGGCTTCACCTGTTTCCAGATCAATCATTTGGAAATCTTCGTCTTCATCATCTTCAGGGATATTAAAAGGACCTGCAGTAAGGTCATTAATAACCTGTGGAAGAGTCACGGCGGTGAAAAGTTCAGAAAGACCTGAGGCACGATTCACATCTTCGATCTGACGTTTGTTGACGTAGTCTTCAAGAAGATCGAAGGCACTCTTTTTAGGAGCTGCTTCAGAGTCACTATTTGTTTTTCGCTTCTCTTCATCTTTTAATGATTGAGTGAAAGAGGTATCGCTTGAAATGGCGCGAATTGATTCGGCAAGTTCATCAAGTTCTCCCACTTCATCAAATGAGAAACGCGCTTTATCACCTGAATGTACCAATGTTTTAATATCGGCAATCTTGCCTACACTCTGCATCGATTGCTCTTCGAGCTCACTCTCAGGAGGGAGACCAGTAATATCTGCAAGATTAAATACTTCTAAAAACTCAGAAGTTGTTCCATAAAGAACCGGACGACCCAGCTCTTCTGAGCGGCCAACGACTTTTACTAAGCGCTTGTCCATAAGGCCGCGCACGATATGTGAGCTATCAACCCCACGAATTTTATCGATATCAGTCTTAGAAACTGGTTGGCGATATGCCAGAATCGCCATGACCTCAAGGGCTGTTGGCGAAAGCACAAGTCCATTAACTTTAAACAAGTCTTGAACGAACTTGCCATAAGTAGCCTTGGTTCTAAACTGATAACCTTCGGCAACTTCTTGTAAACGAATACCATGATGCTTGTTTTCATATTCAGATTGCAAACGCTCAATGGCAGCATGAATCACTTTAAGTGGCATATCTTCATCAATGGTGGCGCGAATTTTTTGCAATGAAACTGGCTTATCACTCATAAACACAATCGTTTCAATCGCACCGCTGAGACTATCTTCATTGAGACCAGTTCTGGCTTTCCAAAGTTTGTCTTCTTGCATTTCGGGATCGAAATAATCGAGCTCTAATTCAAAACTCTCCGGATACGCTAGAAGCGTTTGCTCGGGAAAGCATGGCTCGAGTTCAATATCATCTGCATGAGGCCAAGGGCAAAACTGTGTGAGGTTTTCCATTCTTTGTCTCTCGTGTGTGTATTATTGTAGAACTGGCGTTTCATCCGTCGCCAGCGCTTCGTTATTAATTGGTAGATCTAATGGCTCTGGAGCATTCTCATCTTCAAAACCGTTAGCACTTTCAACATTGAAGTCTTCAAGAGACTTCACAACATCAATATAGATTTCACCGCGGTCTTCATTTTGAAAAACTGCGATTCGATTCAGTCTTGCAAGCTCGAGTAGTGAGATAAACGTGATCACCACATCATCAATATCTTCAAGCCCTTTCTCTCCAAGAAGCTTAGTGAAGATCGCTTTGTCGCCAGCTTTTAAATTTTCTTTAAGGAAAATCAGTTTTTCCTTAATTGATAAACGGTCTCGCTTAACAACTGTATATTTCTTACGTTGCTTTGTGATGAAGTCCATCATGGCTTCAGTCAGCTTCTCAAGATCCATTGGAAGAAGAATTGAGTTCACAATTGATTTGCGATCAACTTTTGGCTTAACAAAAATTTCGTGGCCTTTCTTATCCAATTTCCAGAGTCGTTCACCCATCTTTTGGAACATTTGCAGTTCTTCTAGGCGACGAACAAGCTCTGCTTCAGATGTAATGGCGAGGCTTGGATCGCCATCCATTTCACTTCGAAGACGTTCAACTTCTTCTTGAGAGACAGCGCTTTTAGACTTAAGCAAAAGAAGTGTCGAAGCCAAGAACAAATAGTCCCCTGCTACATCGAAGTTCACTTCTTGGAGCTTGCCAAGATAATCCAAATACTGGGCCGTGATGCGAGTCAGGTCGAGACTCTTAATATCCATCTCTTCTTTTTGAACGAGATGCAGTAGCAGTCCTAAAGGACCGTCAAAATTATTGGTACGAACCTGGATGGTGGTGTCGAGCATGAAACCCCTTAAGCCAGCAGGCGGATAAAAACGTTAACTAAACCGGTTCCGGCCATGAGCGCAGGCATCATGAGGTAACCAAGAATAGGTGTGAACCACAATACAAAGATGAAGAGGAAGCTGTAACGCTGAAGTTCCTCATATTTTCTTGCCGCGTTGTAGTCTAGAAGGGTTGAGACCATCTTCGAGCCATCAAGCGGTGGAAAAGGAATCAGGTTAAAGACTGCAATCACGATATTAATCATGACGGCAATCCTAAGCATTTCAGTAAATTGGCTATGAAGAGCAAAGTCTTGAGGCACGTGAGTCACCATCAAGGCAAAGCCGAAGGCGCAAATGACCGCCAAAAGAATGTTGGCCAGAGGTCCAGCAAAGCTGACCCAAAAAATGCCCGACTTAACGTTTTTGAATTGGCGCGGATCGACTGGAACAGGCTTGGCCCAACCAAACATCACTCCGCCCATGAGTGCCCCAATAAGTGGAAAGATGACTGTGCCGACTAGGTCGTAGTGCACGGCTGGATTAAGCGACAGACGTCCCATAGAACGTGCCGTTTGATCGCCAAAACGCGTGGCCATCCAAGCGTGGGCCGCTTCGTGAAATACAATCGCCAGCAGAAATCCAGGAAGTCCGATTGCAAGGCGCGCTATAAAGGCTGAGATGTCCATCATGACTAATTTCATACCATTTTGGGCGGATGTAAGCAATTGACCACGCCGCGCGTAAACCTTGTTAAATTCAAGGACTTAAGCAGAAATTAGCGAATGTTTTTTGGTATTTTCCTGTTGGAAACGCTCGAGCATAGTCTCAAGCGATTCAAGCAGATCCATACTAGTATGATGGAACACCCCTTTGAAGGTTCCCCTATTTTGCGAAAAGAAGGACAGATCGAGCTTAAAGTCTTCAACATCACTGGTTGTAAGTCTGAGAGTCAGTCTCGTTTCATTAAAGGCGCGATGTTTTGAGAAGAGGGTGAACAACTGACAGCCATAGATATTCATGTCTTTAATATTAATCGGAATGGGCGCACCACTTTTACTTTCGATGAAGCCAATCTCATCCAGGTGAACTCGCGGATAGATCTGTCTCAAATAGCCTGGTATTTCATTGCTATCGTGAACTCTGACTCCCGCCATCGGAGAGACTGAGCCTTTCACCAAGAAACTCAAAACCGTCATGCTGAACTCATTCGGCTTTTGGATGACACAAAGATGATCGGTGCCACTAATCACCGCAAGATGGGCTGACTCGCACCTGCGCGCCACTAACAAATGGTCATGCACAGATGTATACGGATCGTACTCACCAGCGATCAGTAGCGTTGGAACCTTAACCCCATCAGGCAAATCATCGCGAGTAAGATAACGGTTCAAACGATTGATGCCATTTTCTGGGTCTTCATTAGCAGTTTCAACTTTTAAAGTTTCATACAAAGACTCTTTAGCCAGCTGATAGTTTTGGATTTGTGTTCGCTTCGAGTGATTTAGAATTCCCGAATGCATTCCTGTGATAAAACTTTCTTGTTTGCCATTAGCAAGAGCTTCAACATTGCCTTTAAACAAAGTTCGAACTGCATCACGAAGTCTTGCTGCCACTCCGCTCAGCACTAACTTTCCAGGCCACCTGGGATACATATAAGCAAAAAAGTAAGCCATGGCGGTTGAGTCTCCCAGGGCCAAGAGATTAGCCCCCCTAAGACCTCTTTCTTCAAAAAATTTGGCGAGGATGTCGGCACTATCTACGTCATTCAGTGCATGACTTGAATTTTCTCCCCAGCCAGGCATCTCAACCAAGATGACCGGTGAGAACTTTGATAAAGCTGTGATCATGCTCATGATGTTTTTTTCGGTGTGAAGATGACCAGGTAAAACGACTAATGGTTTAAGCTTACGATCACCACTGGGAATAAAGTCCTGATAAAGAACCTTAATGCCCCTATAGATAAAGACTTTTTTCGTGTTTTGAACCATAGGGCAGCTTAGCAAGATTTAGAATGAGCTCAAGCACGCTAAAACGGTTCAATTCCTTGACCAATCTTCAAGAAGTTGAACCGTTGGTGCCAAAAGGTAGTGGCGGTTTGCTAGATTCTTCCCTACTATTATGTAATGAAGTTTATTTTGATCATATCGCTAGTCCTAGCAACTTTTGGCCTCGTTAGCGCTCAAGACTTATCGTTTGAGGAGCTTGAAAACGCTCCGAGCTCGCAGATTGATGGTCTCGAATTTATTGATCAATTAACAAGTCAAAAAGAGGCGGTTGAAAAAGCTCGCGTTCGCGTTCTTAAACCTCAACCACTGCCTCCGCCTGAAGTCAGGCCCGATGCTTTTCGCGCTGTCATCCCTAAAGGCACTGTGATTACACGTTTGAGTGACGATATCGACTTCAAGACTTCAAAGCGCATTCAAGTTTGGGCCCAAGAGGTTTACCCTGGTTCACTGACCACACATATTTTAGACAAGAATAAACTGGCCAGCTTTTCCGCCCGGTCAATTAACGTTGTCCCTATCGAAGAAGATCTTAAGCTCACACCAAGTATTAATCCTAAGATTACTTACGATCGCTCTGCCGGTTTAAAATATAGCGCCTTTGAAAACAATCTTAAAATTAAGGCCGACCTCTCTTGGGAACTTGAAAGTATTGCACCCAACTTTTGGAATCAAGTTTTCAATCAAAGCCTTGAGTCCGCTTCAGGCACAAGACTCACACTCAAAACATTTTATGATGACTTCAGACTCCCCATAAAGTTTGGTCTTGGTCTTTCTTATCAAAATGCTGCGGCTTCGGATGAAGGTTTCGAAATTAAGTGGACCGCCTTGTTTATTGGACCACAAATTTCTTACACACTTATCAACCGCGATAGCTGGCAAATGGACCTTGAAGCTCAAGCCTCAGCTGCTACATTTTCGAGTGCCAGAACTTCTAATGAACGCTACTCTCCAAGCTCTTACGAGTGGGGGCTTGCTGGTAAGCTTGTAAGGAAAACTTGGCTGGGTGATTTTCTGGCGAGTTTAGAATATCGCACCAATTATATCTCGCTTAATGAAGGCTCTGATGAAGCCAATTTAAGTGATCAAAAGGTTAGCCAGACATCTCTAGCCTTAAGCCTTGGCTATCGTATTGGATTTGATTTATGAAAATATTTTGTCTTGCGACTTACTTATTGTTGATCACAAATAGCTTTGCCGCGGATGGCATTGTCCTCGTGCTTGAGGCGCCGTTATTAGCAAGTCCATCTCTTGATGCACAGGTTAAGCAAACTCTTAGACGTGGTGACAAAGTTTATCTTCACGACCAACACTTTAACGAGTCATCTTGGGAATCAACTTCCGACGCCAGTCAAAGAGTTGCCATTATTGATGATGTTTACAACGAAGAGTTTTATCAAACTCTCTCTAAGGACGGACTTCCTGCTTTCATCCAAGCGAAGTACGTTAAAGTTATTTTTAAAGACAACCGTGAGTCCAGCGATCCTGTAGCACGTTTTAAAACAGACCCAACTGATTACCGCCTTGAAGAGCCCCTACCAGAAGGCTTCCCACTGTCTGAGCGTGAAAAGAAGAAAGCTTCGGCTCTTTTCACAATGGCAACGCACACCAAGTCTAGTTATGAATTCAGTAAACAGCTCATTGATGAATCTTTCGATACTGCTTACGGACTAGATCTGATCTACATGACCAAAGTCAGCTATGATCTCTTTGATCGTTTTTACTTTGGCACTAAATTTGGATTTGAAAACAACGACGTCGAGCTAGGTTTTTTAGGTGGAGATACAGTTAAGCAATCACTTGGAAGATATAGTGCTGCTCCCTATATTTCTTTCGATATTTACAAGACTGAAAAGTCGCGCATCTCGGCCCATGCAAGCATCGCTGTCTCCTATCACCGCGCCTATTTAACTTATAAGGCTTCTAACGAACAAGTCGAAGAGCGCGCCTTTAGCGCTTGGGGGATTACACCGGAGCTAGGCGCCTCATGGCAATGGGTCGATATTATTCCAAAAGTTGATCTCGTTCTTGGCGCCAGTCTCATTGCTCAACCTTCAGTTGAACTCACACCTGCAACATCACCGGTAGCAAATTTTTGGAATGATGAAGATGATGTACTTCGGATCAAGTCAGGTCTTCGGGCTAACTTTGCTTTAGGGATTCAATCGCGCTATTAGTTGAGCGCTTCGCTTTTATTCAAAGTGTCCAAAATTTCAACACGTTACAGCATCAAAATTGTCTAAAGTTTAGTCAATCCTCCCCGATAAGTCTTATAAGAAAGACAGCAGCACAATTGTCATGGAGGACAGAATGCAAAAATCATCATCACAATCAGAAGTACTTTTCCAAAAGCTAGGTCATATTTGGTACGTTTTTTCTGAAATCAATAATGAACTTGTATACTCTGCCCTACCTGAAGGCATGAACCCACATACGACAAAACTAGAGCTCTATCATGTGATCGAAGAGCATATGCAAAAAGTTTCAAAACAATACAAAGAAATCAAAGCTCAGGTTGCTTAATGGCAGCTCCAAAGCTTCATAATCTATTTAAAGATAAGTCTTCCAATCAATCGGGCGTGCAAGAAAAGGCGCGCCTCGATCAACTGATAAAAAAGTTACAAGAACGCCTTAAAGATCCAAGTCAGGCTAAAAAAGCAGCGCAAATAATCGAGCGCATGATCCATAACAAATAGTCTTCATAAATAATTTCATGCTAGACTTAGGCATGAAAAAACTTTTAAACGCTCTGATCTGCCTCATCGGGATTCTTGGAATAGCTGTAGGGATTTTAGAAATAGCTTCACGTTTCTATTTCTCTAAAGAGTTCAATATTTCAACCACGGCAAGAAAGCTGCCCGTCGACGTCATCAATGCTTATATCACTCGCACGAGAGCAATAATCCCCACCAATTCAGAAGAAGAATATGTTGTATTTCTTGGAGACTCATTTACTTTTGGAGACACACTGCCACTAAGAGAGTCTTACCCCAAAGTGTTTGAGCGCTGCTTACAAAGAAGAGGCAGTAAAATTAAAGTCATTAATGCAGGAGTTCAAGGTACAGGACTCATAGACCACTTTCAAGTTGCTAATAGATTTCTTAATCAAGAGCTCGCGAATGTAAACATCAAGCGAGTAATACTGGGAATTACTGATAACGACCAATTGATTGAAACCTGGGGGTTTCACCCCTACGATGCCTGTCCGGATCTTTACCCGTATAGCAACACAAGGTTTTTACACCACCATCTCTTCTCGGCCTATTATTTAGATTATCTTAAGAATGTAAATAATCATCAGACAAAAGACAAAGCAGTAATAGAAAGAACAAATAAATGTTTAAAGAGAAATGTAGATCAACTAAAAAGTTTGCTTGCGAAAAAGAAAATTCCACTCACAACAACATTTTTAGCGGACGCTGTTAGAGATGATTCTGAAAACGATGTCACTAGCTTAAGTTATGTAGAGAAAGCTAAAGCATTCTCTGATAAGTTTGGGTTGGATTTTATTGTAATCAATGAGGCACTAAAGTCACTCGCTTCAGATAGAGAAATCTACTCAACCGACGACTACCACTTTAATGCGAGTACCAATGCAATTATAGGTGAATATCTCTGTGAGCAAATCGAGCTTTAATTTTATACTTGGAATCTCTTCATTTTATCATGACAGCGCTGCTTGTCTTATACGCGATGGTGAAGTCATCGCGGCGGCTCAAGAGGAGAGATTTAGCAGACTCAAACACGACTCAAAGTTTCCATCTCATGCTATTGAATACTGTTTACGCGAAGCCGGTATTAGTATTGGCGAGATCAACACGGTCGTTTTCTATGAAAAGCCTTTTCTTAAGTTTGAGCGTTTATTGGAAACGTATCTCTGCTTTGCCCCTCGAGGCTTCACCTCCTTTCGCCGTGCCATTCCACTCTGGATAAAGCAAAAACTTTTTCAAAAGTCGCTCTTAAAAAAAGAGTTGGCTAAGCTAGGACGATTTACCGGTGAGCTTAAGTTTTCAAGTCACCATTATTCTCATGCAGCATCCGCTTTCTTTCCCTCTCCTTTTCAAGAAGCGGCAGTGCTTTGTATGGATGGTGTGGGTGAATGGGCAACCACTTCTCTTTGGAAAGCTAGGGATAATAAGCTAGAGCTTATGGAGGAAATTCACTTTCCTCACTCACTTGGCTTGCTTTACTCAGCTTTTACTTATTATATCGGATTCAAAGTAAACTCTGGTGAATATAAGCTTATGGGACTAGCTCCTTACGGCGAAGATAAATACAGTCAAATCATCAAAAATAGACTCATAAAAATTTACCCCGATGGAACTTTTCAGCTCAATATGAATTACTTTGAGTTTGCGACAGGCCTCAGGATGATTAATGAGTCGTTTGAAAATCTTTTCGGTCAAAAAGCTAGACCTCCAGAAGGCGAGATTACACAATTCCATATGGATATCGCTCGTTCCATCCAAGTTGTAACTGAAGATATTTTAATTTTACTGGCAAAAGATATTAAAGCTCGACTTGGTATTTCCAACTTATGTTTAGCTGGTGGTGTCGCACTTAACTGCGTTGCTAACGGCAAGATTATTGAAAATAAAATTTTTGATCAAGTTTGGATTCAGCCAGCCGCAGGAGATGCAGGAGGCGCGCTAGGGGCAGCCTTAGGCTATTGGTATCAAGGACTAGATAACCCTCGTTTGGCAAAGAAAGATGATGATATGAAGGGAAGCTTTCTAGGCCCTTCTTATTCAAATGATGACATTGAAGTTGAAATTATTAATGCCGGTCTAGCTTCAACTCGCATAAGAACGACCAGAGAGCTCCAGCAGAAAATTGCTAAACTTCTTGCCGGGGGAAAAATTGGCGGCTTGCTTCAAGGAAGGATGGAATTTGGTCCAAGATCTTTAGGCTGCCGATCTATTATTGCTGATCCTAGGTCCATTGAAATGCAAAGTAAGCTCAATCTGAAAATTAAATACAGAGAAAGCTTTCGCCCTTTTGCTCCAGCAGTCCTAGCAGAAAAGTCGACTGATTGGTTTGAGCAATCAGAAACAAGCCCGTATATGCTAAGTGTTTGCAAGATCAACAAGGAGCACCTCAGCCAGCTGCCAGAGGATTACTCCAGTCTCTTTGGTATAGAAAAACTAAATATTGCCCGTTCTAAGCTGCCCGCTGTAACTCATCTCGATTTAAGTGCGAGGTTACAAACAGTTCACAAAGAGACTAATCCCTTTTTCCACGAACTCATCTGTGAATTTGAAAAAATCACAGATACTCCTGTTTTGGTGAACACATCTTTTAATATTAGAGGTGAGCCCATCGTGAATTCACCAAGCGATGCAATTCGATGTTTCCTTAACACTGAAATGGATTTTTTAGTACTAGAGAACTTCTTAATTCTAAAAGAAGAGCAACCTGCAAACTTAGTATTTGATAAGATTCCTATCATCGAGCTGGATTAAAATATGAATGAGCACACCAGTAAAAACTTCTTTCTGATCCTAAGTCTTGTCATACCAATCTTATTTGGAGTGATACTACCCTGGCCGGAACTCCTCACCTTTCCTACTTGGCCAAGTTTTTTCGGCCTTCTCTGTCTTTGTATTTCTTTTTCTCCCCAAAGAATAAGGGATCGCTTTTTTTACCCAGTTTTTAAAATTTCGCACTTGATTGGAATCATGAACCAATTCCTCATTATGGGTCTCATTTTCTACTTACTCTTTGTCCCTATTGCTCTTATTAGAAAAATATTCAAAATGGACAGTCTGCGTCTTAAATCAGATCAAAATAATTCTTTTTGGCGTAAACCAGATGAGAATTTTATAAACTTTGATCGTCCCTACTAGAAAATCGTATAGATAAACGGCGCAACCACTGCATTTTGAGACAGCACAATTAAGGCTCCAAGCATAAGCATCGCCAAGATGATGGGTGCCAGCCAAAATTTCTTCCGGACTTTCATAAAGCCCCAAAGATCAGTAAAGAACTCTTTCATTTTTTTTGTCCAACTGGATAAGGTTCCGCTTTTAAAATAATAACATACTTATGGTCATCAAATGCTGTTGAAAACTTATATTTTTCAAGAATTTTTAATGGTGTCTTTGTTGAAGAAACAAAACTATCAATATTTTTTGAGTGAAAAAGAAAATACCATTTCACTTCGTGCTCATCAAAATTTTCGTCAAATAATAACTCTGCCTCATTAAGTGGTCGCTTCAACTCATAATCATGAACTGCCTTAATATAATAATTAAAATAGGTAAACGAATCAGTCGCAAAACCATCTCGATTTAAAACCTCAGTTATCGGTTTGGTAAATTCAATTAGCTGCTTAAGTTCAAGCTGTGCATTTTTCCATATGTTTATCTTTAGCTCCAACCCTCTGTTAAACGAGACTGTTAAAAACAGTGATAGGAAAAGATAATAATAAGCTTTCCTGCTTGCTAACTCTCTTATTAAGAGTAGCGGAATAAAGCCAATGTAGAGGAAATAGCGAAACGAGACTTCTCTGAGATTTAAGCCGTATCTTAAACCAAAGGCAAGAACAAGAGTCCCTGCAAGTAAACACAAGTGATAATTAACAAGCTTTGTTCGTTTCCTATTCAGCAAGGTGATTGTAATGGATGCAATCAGGATAGTTAAGAAGATATAAAATGCTGCGTTCTCTGCACGCTCTCCACTCCAAGTGAGTAAAAAGTCCTCGATTATATGTTGCAGGTCGAGTCGAACGGCCACATCTTTTGAGCGTTCTAAAACTCGCCACTGAATCAACGGAACCGACTTGATAATAGCGTAGAGACTCATGATATAAAGGAATACTTTGTAACCTCGTTTTTGCTGATCCGACGGAATGACATTTCTGACGTAATAAAACTGACTTATTGATAACAAAATATGAACCGCATAGTTAGCAAAACCCAAGAAATTAACAAAGCACAAAATTAGTAAAGATCGATCATCTTTAGATTCTAAATATTTTTCAAAGTAGATAAAGCTTAGCAATGCTGTAAGGGCATAGAGGGAGTACATTCGAATAAATGTAAAGTGCTGTATTGTAAAACTCGCCGAGAAGTAGAAGTAAACAATGACCGCAGCCAACAGTACGCTCTGAATAGATTTTGTGCGATTGATCCAATTGTATAAAAAGAGTCCCGTTACGCATGAGATGAGAACAGAAAGCGCCCTAAAGGGAATTACATCATAGCCAAAAAGAGTAAACACTCCTTTAGCCAGTAAGTGGTAGAGTGGCATATGATCAATTGTACAACCTTGAACATACAAATCTTTGGGAAGTAGCAACCTCCAAAACTCAAAGCGAACACAATCTAAAACAACTCCCTCTTCACCTGAAATATGCTTATTGAAACCAGTTTCAAATCCTAGGTATAGCGAGAATAATACAATCGATAGCTGTACCAATTTATCAAGCGTATTAATAAAGGCTCTACTCAGCACTGGTTCATTCATGACGATATTTTTGTATTGTTCGAATAAGTTGTCGCTCAGTTATACTGCGCTGAGCTTTAGTTTTATTGGCTGGAATATCTTCATCATTTGATTCCATATACCCGTTTGGCAAGATATCGCTTAGCTTAAAGTCTACTCCCACACTCTCGATATCAAAGTCACTATCTTTCAACTTCAAATACTTCACCATGGAGTTACTCCAAGTGAATATCCAAAATTGAAAATAGGGCCAATAGCTTTTCATTTTTCCATATTTTGCAATAAGGACTAATCCTTTTAAAGCATAGAGTAGTCGAGTTGGACGCTTAAAGAGGTGATAAAAGCGCATGGAGAATTGCTTAATTGCTTTAGGGTTAAAGACTATGGCCTTCAAAAATTTGGGAAGATCACCAAATCCAGAGCTTGAGCTAGCGATATAGTTTATCGATTGAAATGACTTAATATAATTCTCAAAACGCTTATATTGATAAGCTCCCGAGGTGTAGATCGTAATAAAGCGCCTAAACTCAGAAATTAAAAAGTCTTTAGGCATAAGATATTTAATATTCGTTTGGAACTTGAAGGCTCCGTGAGTGGCCCAGGTCTGCCTTAGTCTTCCTCCTAGGCGCATCCTATAATAGAGCGGTGTTCCCGGTAGCGCTGTCAGCCAGTTCGGATCACCTGATATTAAACCCGAGGTCTCTATCCCTTCTAACGTCTTATTTACAAAGTCAGGGCCATCACTATCAAACCCAAAAATGAGTCCTGCAATAACGATAAAGCCATAAGAGTGTATGACTTTCAGGCTCTCGTCTAACGAGTAACGATCGTTTTGAACTTTAGCAGTTTCCAGCAAAGAGTTATGGTCAAAGCTTTCAATGCCAATAAAGAGCATATCAAAACCAGCCTTCCTCATTTTGGTTAATAGGGCTTTGTACTGATAGACATTAATAGTAAGCCATGTGTAGATGCTTATCTTCTTCTTTGTCTTTTGTTGCCACAATAAAATTTCATCAACGACAGCGTTGGCAAATGCCAGGTCACCAATAAAATTATCGCAAGCAAGTGTTATCTGCTTAACACCTTGATCAACTAAGAAGTCTATCTCTTCGACAATTAGCTTGGGACTCAGACTGTGTGTTCGATTATTATCTTTCATGATGCGAATATCGCAAAACTCACAAAGAAATGGACACCCTCTCGAGACTTCAACCACTGCACCATAATAACGATTGATAGAATTCACCAAAAGTTTTTTATGCATTGGTTTTGCAGAAGCGACACTGAATCTTTGCTGAGCTTCAAGGTGCTTTGGAAGATCTAGTCCTTTTTCTACCGCCTCCACGATCTCAGTAATGAGTAGTTCACCATCGCCTACGCAAATATGATCGAATTCTCCTAAGAGCTCTAGTTCACCTGCTTGCTTGAGTGACCAGCATATCGGTCCACCAATGATATGTTTCCCATTCGGATTACTTAGCTTTAGCTTTCTCAGAGACTTTAAGATTTGATTGATATCTTGATTTAAGCCGCTATACAAAATGAGCTTGAATCCCTTGATGTTCTCTAGCTTATCAAACTGGGTGTCAAAGAGTGAGAGTTGATGAACCTCATCGATATAACTAGCTAATGTGTAGGCCCAAACAGGCATAAACTTCATGCCGTAGTTTTGTTCTAAGGCATGAATTGGCTCGGGGGCATGAATAAAAGCGATATTCACTTTTGTTCCTTTTTCCAAGAGTAACGCCAAACTACATAAGCTAATACAAACGGTGAGAGTATGAAATCCTTTAGGCCGAGGCTACCACCGGGGATATCAATCCACCTATTCAAACTAACGGATTCCGGCATTATTACCAATTTCTGTGCAGGTTGCTCTCCAAGACGAAGAAGCAATTCAACATCAAACAGCCATCTTGAAACAAAGGGTCGATCAAAGAGATCAAACGCCAATTCACGTGAGAAGAATTTCAATCCACATTGTGAATCCTCTACAGAAAAACTTGTAAAGAAAGAGACTGCCCACTTGAAAGCATAAGATGCATATAACCTAACCTTCCGACGCTCGATCTTATTACTCTTTAACTTTTTTCTTAATCCAATGATAAAAAATGGCCGATTAACTGGACATAAATCCAAAACTCTAAAAATTTCACAAAGAGGCGTCGCAAGGTCACTATCAGCAAAGCCAATAATATCGACCTCCACCTCTTTAAGAGACATAAAGCCTCTTCGCATTGCCTCAGCCTTACCTACGTTAGACTCGAGATTAATGATGGATACATTTTTCTCTGCTTTTAGCTCGCTTAGCAGGTCACCAGTTTCATCTTTGCTACCATCATTTACAAAAATGAGAAGCAGCTCGACATGCTGCCTTGCAAACTCTCGAAAGCTTTCTATTTTTAATCTCTCCGCCTCATTAAAGGCCGGAAAAACCAGGGCGGCTCGGTATGAGACCATCGTTATCCTCAATAAATAAGTAAACTTTAACACAATTGTCGATTGCTGGGATTAAAAGGCTCATGTTATCTTGGTCAAAATTCTATTTGGAGAGCCCCATGGCCGTTTCTTTCTATAATTTCACCGATCTTCACCACAAAGGCTTTCGTGAGGACATTAAATCGCGAATTTCTAAGATTATCGACGACGGTTCTTTCGTTGAAGGTGAATTTAATGGGAAGTTTGAAAAAGAGTTTGCTCTCAAACAAGGTGCCAAACATTGTTTGCTAGTGGCCAATGGAACCGATGCTCTTGAGATTGCTTTGGCTGCTCACGGTATTGGACCAGGTCATAAAGTTGGCGTTCCGGGAATTACTTTTTACGCAACGGCAGAGGCCGTGCTCAATGTGGGCGCCGAGCCTATCTTTATCGACGTTGACCCAGTTAGCGCCTGCATGTGTCCAGAGTCACTTAAACGAGTCATGAAAGAGCATACGATTAATGCCATTATGCCGGTGCATATCTACGGACTACCGGCCCCAATTAAAGCACTAGAAGCAGTATGCCAGCCGGCCGGCATCCCTATTATCGAAGACGCCGCCCAAGCCCAAGGAACTTTCGTCGATGGTAAGCCCGTTGGAAGCACCAATAACTTTGTCACCTTTTCGTTTTATCCAACAAAAAACCTCTCTGCTTTCGGTGATGCCGGAGCCATTTTGTGCCAAGACGATGAGCTGGCCACTATTGTGAAGACGATTAGAAACCACGGTCGCGGCGACGCTAACCGCTTAGGTAGAAACTCACGTTGCGATCATATGCAGGCGGCAGTTCTCGATCTCAAAATGAAAGATATCGATGGATACAATCAAAACCGTAAAAAGATCGCAGCTTGGTATAATGAAGCGCTTAAAGAACTCGATGTAGAGCTTCTACCCGAGCATTTTGTCGAGAGCTCCTCATGGCATTTGTATCCAATCAAACTCGCTAATGTCGATCAGCGGGTAGGACTGCAAGAGCATTTGAAGTCCCAAGGAATTGGCACAACTCCATTTTACGAACGCGCCATGTCACAAGAAAAAGCTCTTGGCGGTTATAAAGGCGAAGATAGTGTAGCGAAATCATTGGCCGGACGCTTACTCTGCCTGCCCATGAACCCATTCTTAAGCAAAGAGAACGTGAAAGAAGTAGCAAAAGAGATAGCAAACTTTCTTAGCTAATTGCGCTATATGACGTTCTTTGATAAGAATTCCAGCAATGGACCATACATTTCAAGAACACTTTAAATACACTCATCGTAATCCCTATCACGACAAGCTGACAGAGTTTGGCGATTTTCTTCTGCGCGACGAAGACAGCGAACTCAATCGCGGTCAGTGGAATGAAAAAGTGTTTGGCAGAGAAGGCCAGCTTTGCGCCGAAATTGGCAGCGGCTACGGTCATTTCATGATGGATTATTGTGAGAATAATCCGAGTGTAAACTTTGTTGGTATGGACTTTCGTTTTAAGCGCACTTTCTATCTCGCAAAAAAACTTGCTGCCCATCCGACTAAAAACTTTCGCTATCTTCGCGCGCGCGGCGAGCGACTTAAATTTATTTTTGGCGAAAACGAAGTCGATCATATGTTCTACTTCTTTCCCGATCCATGGCCTAAGAAACGCCACCATAAAAAGCGTCTATTCCAACAGCCATTCATTGAAGCTGCTCATCATGTGATGAAGCCCGGTGCAACTCTTTGGATCAAGACTGACCACGACGGCTATGCTGAATGGATGCAAGAGTTCATGAACAAGCCGGAAGCTCAGGCTTTATTTGAATGTAAAATGCATACAACTAATCTTCACGAAGAACATCCCGATCATTTCTTGGCGTCGTTTAAGACTAAGTTTGAAAAAATCTTTGTTGGCCAAGGAATTAAGATTAAGGCTTTCGAACTCGTCTCAAAGAAGTAGACGAACATGGCGAGCCTAGAAGATCTCAAACAACGCATTAAAGATATGCCGATTTCTAGTGTTATCGGTATGTATATTCCAGTGTCTAGAAAGGGCACTAAGCATATGGCGGTTTGTCCTTTTCACGACGACAATGACCCTTCCATGCACGTGGATGACAATCGCGGCTCTTTTATGTGTTTTGTCGACAATACCGGTGGCGATGCGATTACGTTTGTTCAAAAATATAAAAACTTAGAGTTTCTTGAAGCGCTTAAAGACATCGCCGACAAACTCAGCCTTAACTTTGATGACTTTATTCAAAAGAAAAACAAAGATCCAAAGCTCGAACTGGCTCAAAAAATATTAGCTAAGTCATCCCTGCTCTATCGAAAAATCGCCACAGACAAAACACCAAAAGAATTCGCTGAGTTCATTAAAAATAGAAAACTCTCAGTCGAGACGGCCAAGACTTTTCAGCTCGGCTACGCCCCTGGAACTAATCTTATTACGGGCTATTTAAGCTCGATCAAAGACGAAGGCGAGAGAGAAAGAACGCTCAAACTTGCCCAGGAAATTCATCTTATTCGAGAGAGTAATCGCGATGATCAGGGACACTTTGACACTTTTCGCGACAGAGTCATGTTCCCCATCTGGGATCAATACGGCCACGTTGCCGGCTTTGGTGGTCGCCAAGTTTTCGACTATCAAAAGGGTAAGTATATAAACTCACAGGAGTCCTTCGTCTTTAGGAAGAAGCAAATCCTCTACGGTATGCATCTTGCAAAAACTAGCATCAGACAGCGCGATGCTGTCATCCTTTGCGAGGGTTATATGGATTGCATAGCGCTTCACCACCATGGTTTTACCAACGCCGTTGCGGTGATGGGTGTTGCCATGAGTGAAGGGTCGCTTAAAGTTCTAAAGGCACTGACTTCAAATTTCTACCTGGCACTTGATGGCGATGATGCCGGCATGAAGGCCATGGAAAGACTTAATACTTTGGCTCTCGAAAATGGAATCGTGCCAAAGCTTGTCGATCTAAGCCCGACTAAAGATCCAGACGACTTTCTACAATCTCAGGGAAAACTGGCTTTTCAGAGCAGGATTGACGAAGCGCGTGCATTTATTGATGTTTTAATTGAGACTCGCCTACCCGAAAAAATTCCCGAAGTGACTGACCGAAAGCTTGAACTATTGCAGCAATTTTTTGCTGTCGTCGCGCCGCTTGGAATGGATTTGGCCGCAACTGAGCGCTTAACTAACCTGGCAAAACGCATTGGTCTGACATCTGATTCAAGCCAAGTAGTTAAAACTTATGAAGAATATTTAAGTAATCGCGGTAAGCATCGCCCCATCCCGATCAGTGAGCCAACACCTGCTCCCCCAGTGGCAACAGAGAGTGCACCGGCCGTTATCAAACCTCGTGCCAAACTTGCCAGAGTAGAACAATTTCTCCTGCAAGAATTGATCCTATGCCCGGAGCTATTATCGCGCCCGGAGATAGGCGAACTCCTTGATTTTGTACGCTCTGATGAGGTACAAACGTATGTTTCGAGGCTTCGTGACCTAGTCTATGAAGTCGATGAAAGTGAGTTTGCTCGCGTAGTGCTCGAGATGACGAGTTCGGAAGAATTCTCTCTTGAACTTAAAGAGATTGCAGGCGCTGCTATCTTTAAGTATCGACCGCACTCCCCTGACGGGAAGATCCTTGAAAAAATGTTCAAAGATCTGCGAATCAAAGCTCAAGAAGAAGATTTAAAAGAAAAGCGTGAAGAAGTTAAGCGCTTGCAACGCCAGGCCGTTACGCACGAAGATAGCGAACGCCTCTTGCATGAACTAGCAGCACTCGATCGTCGCTTACAGACTTTAAAAAAACGTTCCTAACCTCCATTAAAAGGGAGATACCATGTCAGTTGTCGGCGTATTCATCAACTCTAAAGAATTTTCTAAGCTGTTGGTGAAAGGTAAAGACCAAAACTATCTCACACCAGAAGAGATTAACGACGCTATTCCTGCAAGCATTGTTGAAGCTGCTGCCGTTGATGAAATCATGGCAACTATTTACGAAGCTAAGATTGAAATTCACGCAGATGAGCAAGATGAAGAAGAAGAAGGTATTCGTCTCGATGGTACTGAAATCATCGAAGAAACACTTTCACGCGAAGAAAAAGCAGAACTTCGCTCAGCCTCTACAGATCCGGTTAAACTCTACCTTAAGCGTATGGGCTCGGTTGCACTTCTAACTCGTGAAGGCGAAGTTGTTATTGCAAAAGAAATTGAAGAAGGTGAAAGAGAGATTATCCTTTCATCACTTGCTTCATCCCACGCCCTTGAAGAAATCGTTAAGCTTAAAGAGAGAATTGAAACTCAAGAAAACCAAAACGAGTTCATCAAAGAACTCGTTCGTGGCCTCGATGATGAAAGCTCTGTTGGTGATATCAAGAAATACAAAGAGCGTATCTACGCTGTTGTCGCTCGTATTGAAGAAATTCTATCTGACATTAAAGAAGAAGATGGAACACTTAAGAAATTTACCAAGCAACAACAAAAAGAAATGGAAGTTATCGGTCAGGAGATGGCCGACCTGACATTCAACCGCAAGATCATCAACTCTTTCGTTGAACCAGTAAAAAAGTACTATCTTCAGTTCAGAGAACTCTTTGAACAACAAGATCGTATTTTCAAGTTCCTCGAAGTTAAAGACTCAGAAGAATATAAAGTCCTTTATGACAAAATCATGGAAGACGATAATTTCAAGCGTCAGTTTGCAAAAGACCTTTTCACAACTGATGCTAAGATTGAGCAGCTCATCCGTAACCAAGAAGACATCCTAAGAAAGCTTCGTCGCTTGTCTCTAGATGCTGGTATGGAATTTGAAGATATTGAAAACGTTTTCAACATCATTCAAAACGGTGAAGAAAAAGCCGACCACGCTAAATCTCGCTTGGTTGAAGCTAACCTTCGTCTCGTTGTTTCGATTGCTAAGAAATACACAAACCGTGGCCTTCAATTCTTGGATCTTATCCAAGAAGGAAATATTGGTCTTATGAAAGCGGTTGATAAGTTTGAGTATCGTCGTGGCTATAAGTTCTCAACTTATGCTACTTGGTGGATTCGTCAGGCTATTACGCGCGCCATTGCCGACCAAGCCAGAACGATTCGTATTCCAGTTCACATGATCGAGACCATCAACAAAATGGTTCGTACTCAACGTCAATTGATTCAGGAACTTGGTCGTGAACCAACTCCAGAAGAGATTGCCGATCGTATGGAACTTCCAGTTGAAAAAGTTAAGAAGGTTCAAAAAATCTCTAAAGAGCCTATCTCTCTAGAAACACCTATTGGTGAAGAAGAAGATAGCTCTCTTGGCGATTTCATTGAAGATAAGAAAATCATCTCACCACAAGACGCTGTGATGTCTGTGACACTTTCTGAACAAACTCGTGCCGTGCTCTCGACTCTTACTCCAAGAGAGGAAAAAGTCCTGCGTATGCGTTTTGGTATCGGTGAGAAGTCCGACCATACTCTTGAAGAAGTGGGACAAGATTTCTTTGTTACACGTGAACGTATCCGTCAGATCGAAGCCAAAGCCCTTCGTAAACTGCGTCACCCTTCACGTGCCAAAATGCTTAAATCGTATATTGATAACTGATTTGATTTGAGCTACTGGCTCAAATCAAATCAGCCTTGGCGATGGGCGTGACGCGATAGCGTCGACCAGCGCTAAGGAGTCTGCCTTTTCGTTTTGCGAAACGAAAGTTTCGTATCGGCACAAATGAAGTCAGCCTTTTCTAAAACAAGCCCTGCACCCGCGGGGCTTTTTTTATTTACCCACCGATTCGGAATTTCCAAACTTACTCACTTCTCCCCATAACATCCTCCCATTCGCCTTATTATATTGAGAATTACTTCTTAAATACTGAGGCTTCTATGGGAACCGTGATCGCTAGTTTCATTTTCTTTCTTATTATCTTTGTCATTATTGGTGTTTCTTCCAGTATGAAGAGTAAAAAGAATAACTCTGACTATCTTATGGCCGGAAACTCAATTTCTCCCTGGCTTGCGGCACTATCAGCCGTTGCCACAAATAACTCTGGTTATATGTTTATTGGTCTCATTGGCTTCACTTATACCAGTGGTTTGCAATCAATATGGCTCATGATTGGTTGGATTCTTGGTGATCTCGCCATGGCCAAGTATGTGCATAAAAAACTTCGTGGAAAATCTGGCAAACTCAATATTTTAAGTTTTGGCGGAATTTTGGCCAGGTGGAATGGAACTGAATATAACAACCTTCGAAAGATCGTCGGCGTTATCACCGTTTTGTTCCTAGGCATCTACGCCGCCGCTCAGTTTAAGGCCGGATCAAAGGCTCTCTACGTTCTCTTTGGTTGGGATTACAGCGTCGGTGCAATCATTGGTGCGATCATTGTCTTCGCCTACTGCCTATCCGGCGGGATCAGAGCTTCAATCTGGACTGATGCTGCTCAATCTTTTGTGATGATTTTTGCCATGATCATGCTCTTTGTTGTCGGCGTTAATAGCGTTGGAGGCCTAAGCGAAGCCTACACAAAGCTCGATGCAGTTTCACCTACATTTTTGAGTGTCATGCCGACCGGTCTAGCACTCGATAATGGTTTTGGCGTTTTCCTCTTTATTCTCGGCTGGTTCTTTGCTGGCTTTGGCGTTATCGGCCAGCCCCATATCATGGTTCGTTTCATGAGTATTGATGACACCGAGAATATGAAAAAGACGCAAACCTATTATTATAGTTTCTATATCATCTTCACGATCCTAACTTACGGAGTTGGTCTCCTAAGTCGAATCATTCTGCCAGAGTCAGCGAGTTTTGATGCAGAGTTGGCTCTTCCAAGTTTAAGCCAAATGCTTCTACCTGATATTTTAATCGGTGTTGTTTTGTCTGGTCTCTTCGCCGCTACGATGTCGACAGCTGACTCACAAGTTCTTAGCTGTAGCGCAGCCATCACCCGCGACATCTTGCCTAAAAATGAAAATGTGTACTTCACCAAAATTGCCACTGCCGTTGTAACGCTCATCGCGCTCGCTGTTGCCTTATTTGGTGGTAAAAACGTGTTTGAACTGGTGGTACTGTCATGGTCAGTCTTGGCTGCTTCATTTGGTCCACTACTGTTCGTTTATACCTTGAATAAAAAAGTCAGTGAAACCACAGGTATCATTATGATTCTTGGCGGCCTGGCCACCGTCTTCATATGGCGCGCTATGGGTCTATCTGGAACATTTTATGATGTTGGACCTGGGATTATTGCTGGCCTATTACTCTTTGTTATCTTGAGTAAAACTTCTCTAAATAAAAATATCTAGAAAAATAGAAAAGTAGGAAAAGAAGAACATTCCTGTTAAAATAGATGCTTTGATTTCGACGCTAGGGGCCATAATTGATCGAAGCATCATGGAATATTCCAACAGAAATAGAGAAAGAGGCAATGCGCCACTTTCAACCGATGATCTTTGCAGATGCGGTTAAACTTTTAAAACTTTCTCGCACCACAATCTCTTTTAGCCGAGGCGACACTGAAACCTATTTCATCGTCTCGGGTATTGTTCGCAGTGATCGCACTCATGAATCTAAGGCCGTGTATAAAAAACGCCTTGAAGGTACCGAGGAAGGTCCTCTTTCTACCAATTGCGACTGCCACATCTGGACACCAGAGAATCATTGCCCTCACTCTGGTAGCCTCTACGTTGCCTATCTTATGCAACTTCATTTTGAAGGGGCCAGCGATGGTAGAAACCTAGACAGCAACCCGCCTATCGCCCTTCATACCACCATGGCCGTTGCGCCTATGGAGTATGGAACTATTTTAGCTGGTGCTCATCAACTGCAAGGTGCGCCGCCATCGGCCACTTGGTCAGCACTTCAATACCTACTGCATGATAAGAAAATTATTAATTTTCCTCTGCCACAAAATTTCGAAGGCCGACTCATCATTGACTACAAAAGTGATGAACTCGAAGGTCTATCCAATATTGAATACGCCTTAGAAAATCCTGATGGATCAGTCTCTCGCGAAATAAGTTTATTCGAGCATATCTATCTTTTTGACTGGCGAACAGGACGTGCCTTTCATATTCCAAATGATCTGCGATCACTCATCCAAGAAATAAGAAGATCAGGCAAACACCCAAGTGCTGATAATCTTCTTCGCATGCTAAGCAAGTATACAGATGTGACAAGCGCGGTTGTTCACCTAGATGGCAAATCGATAGAAGATATTCCAAAAGAAGAACTCTTCGTGAGATTAAGCTTCCACCCTGGTGATAAAAGAAATTTGATCGCGCTTGAACTTGAATTTTTCAATCAAGAAGAAATCATCGCACCTGCGCCAGAGTTTATGCGCGTCTTCACTTTTGGCTCAGGCTTATTAAGCAGCTTTAGAAAGAAGAAAGATGGTTATGAATTCACTAAAGGCGTAGCTGACTACTTGGCCGATCAAGATGATAACTACAAAAAAGCACTCATCGGCATAAGCACAAAAGACGCAATTCAAGCCGTTATCGATCGCGTGGGTGAAAATGAATTCACCATGCATTACGATGGCACCAGAAAAATATTACAAAAATTCTCCAATGCACTGTTAAAAGACGTATTCGTTACTCTCACTCGTGAATTTGGTGAAATTCTCTACCGCTTCGCGACCTATGACGTAGAAACAAAAGTCGTACGCTACGAAATTGCTGCGAGTAATTTATTTCAAGGACTTGCCGCTGTTCAAAGAAAGCTCACCCCTTTTGGTGTCCAACTGTTTTATGACCGTGAAAAAGTCGCCAGTTGGAGTTCACGCGTTCGCTTTGAACGTCGCCAAGCGGCTACGAAGTGGTTCGACCTAACTTTACAAGTTAATCAGCTTGATCTGGATATAATTAAGCACGCCGATCTTGAAACCGGTATCGCCCTGACTAAGCATGGCCTAGTCATTTTATCGCCCGAGCAAAAAGAGCTTATGCGATTTATGAAAAAATACGTTCGTTATGAAGGACAGGAGCAAAAGAAAGTTCCTGGAGAGGAAACGCCAGAAGGCGAAGAGGACATGCACTCATTTCTTCTGCCGTTTAATCGCGCCCGAATCTTCGAGCTTTTTGAATTAAAAAAACTCGGCGTTGATGGAGCATTGACTCCAGAAGAAGAAGCTCTGTGTAATCGCTTGGCCTCTCTTGAAGAAATGCCGAAGTACGACGTCCCAGAGAATATGCAAAATATTTTACGTCCATATCAGTTGACCGGCTATCACTGGCTGAGATTCTTGCACGAGAATAAGCTTGGGGCTTGTCTGGCAGACGATATGGGTCTTGGTAAAACCCTACAGGCGATTACTTTTATTCAATCGATTTATGATACGGTCGATAGGATTCTTATTGTTTGCCCTGTGAGTATTTTGATTAACTGGGAAAAAGAATTTGAAAAATTCTCTGGTATCAAAGTTCATATTTATCACGGCGGCGAACGCAATATTCCAGATGACTGCAAAGTTGTACTGACTAGTTACGGTGTTATGAAACGAGAGGTCGAGGAGACATTCTCCAATATTAACTTTGATATTTTAGTACTAGATGAAGTCCAACACTTAAAAAATATGCGATCGCTTGGAGCCTTTGCTGCAAGACAAATTCATGCCGAATTTAGAATCTGTCTGACAGGTACTCCTGTTGAAAATGACCTGGCTGAATTTTACAATATTATCGACTTATCAATTCCTGGTATTTGGGGCGACCTACAGTTCATCAGAACTTCCTCAAACAAAAAGTCGAGACTGACGGCCAGAAAAACGGCGAGCCCATTCATCCTCAGACGAACAAAGGATCAGGTTCTAAATGATCTTCCTCCTAAAGTGGAAAATAATGTTTTCCTTGAGTTGGAAGAAAACGAACACTCAAACTACAAATTAGCACTTGAGACGATTAAGAAAAAGATTGTCACTGCGCCATCGAAACAAAAGTACGGTGAAATTCTGCGCGGACTTTTACAACTGCGCCAGCTTTGTCTGTGGCAATCTCCCGATAAAGTGAAAAATATGAATGGAAAGCATCTACTTTCTACAAAGATAGATTTCCTACTTGAAACACTTGAAACGATTGTTGAAGAAGGTCACCAAGCGATCATTTTCTCTCAGTTCACAACCTATTTAGACATCATTCAAAAAGAGATTCGTGAAAAGCACTGGAAATGTTCACGCATCGATGGCTCTCAGGCCATGAAGCGCCGACAAAAAGAAGTTGATGCCTTCCAAGATGGAACCAATAGAATTTTCCTTATTTCACTCAAGGCCGGTGGTGTAGGTCTTAACCTTACAGCGGCTAGCTATGTTTTTGTCATGGACCCTTGGTGGAACCCTGCGGTTGAGGCACAAGCAATTGACCGTGCTCACCGAATTGGACAGCAAAATAAACTCACTGTTTATCGCCCTATCATCAAAGGATCGGTTGAAGAAAAAGTTCTTGAATTACAACAGATGAAGCGCGAGCTTTTCCAAGACCTACTTCAAGACAATGACCACGAGCTCTTTAGTGGCAAGCTTACAATGAAAGACTTTGAACATTTGTTTGAGTAATATATGAAGGAGTTTATATGAAGCTTATGATTGCAGGGATTGCATTGCTCGCCAGCACCAGCATTTTAGCTGAGATGCCTAGTATTAACTGGGGAGGCGATTTTCGCTACCGCTATGAAGCCATTGATGATGGCGCCTCCATTGGCCATAAGGATCATCGTCAAAGAATCAGAGCTCGCCTGAACGCTCACTCAGAAGTCATTGATAAGGTCCATGCCAGTATCCAGCTCGCTTCTGGAAATGGTGCGATCACTTCGACCAATCAAACTCTCGGTGATGGCGGATCGAACAAAGCGCTTGATATCGATATTTTCTCGATTGATTGGATGTTCGCTAAAAATGCAAACGCTACTCTTGGAAAAATGAAAAATCCACTTCATACAGTCGGAAACAGCGATATCGTTTTTGATACTGATTTCACTCCAGAAGGTGCATCTGTTGGTTATAAAACTGATCTGTACTTCGCAAGCCTGAATCAATTCGTGATCGCTAATAACTCAACTTCTGCCGATGTTATTTTATATGCTCCACAAGCTGGAATTAATCTTGGTGCTGGCCCAGTGAAGTTCACGATTGGTGGTTCATGGTATAACTACTCATCAATGGTAAATCAGTCTGTCACTGGCTCACTCTCATCTGCCGGTAACTCTACAGCAGCTAACTTTTTCCAAAATGGTTATAAAGTACTCAATGGCTTTGCTGAAATGAGTGGTCAGGTTAGTCACCTAAGCTACAGCGTTTTCTATGACTATATTAAAAACGGCGAAGTCGAAACAGGAGATACTGGTTGGTTAGCGGGAGCGAAGCTTAAGTGCCATAACTGGACTTTGTCTTATGACTACCGCTGGGTCGAAACTGATGCGACTGTTGGCTTCTTGGCCGACGGCGATGTAGCTGGAAGTCTTGGCACAGGACTCTACGGTCACCGCACTGATCTTGGCTATGCTATCAATAAGAATGTATCAACCAATGCTGTCTACTACGCCCATACTAAAATGAGCAATAAACAGCATTATGATAAATACCAAGTCAATTTAGTCTTCAAGTTTTAACGAACGTTTTTCACTCGCACGAGACTCTCAAAGATATTGTGCGAGTGAGATTTTACTTTCCTGAGCGCCACGACGATATCTGAATAAGTTAAGGCCGTCAGTGGATCGAACTCCCCTTTAGCCACCCTCTCCAAATGCTTCGTTCTTAGACGATCGGCTTTTTCAACCACGGCATCGGCACTTCTTTGAACTGTTCCTTCATCGAGCTTTGCTGGAGAACCGAGACGATTCGCAACCTGATCATAGAACGCTCTAACGTCATCAAAGAAATCAAATAGCTCTTGCTTGGATGAGCCTTTAAGAAGTTGTTCTTTATTGGTGCGCTCAAGATAGCTTGCGACTCGCTCAATATAATCAGCCACCGATTCAAGCTCATCTGCCTCGCGCACAATGGCCTGGGCCAGAACCGATTGTTTTTCAGTTAGACTTTTTTCCATCAATAAACATACGAAGACGGTGATTTCTTTTTGGATATTGTCAGTAATTCGCTCGTAGTCTTTAATTTTTGCAATGGCTTTTTCATCTGCATCACTGGCATCATTTTTAATAAGATCATTGGCCACCACAAACATGCGCTGAACGATATCTTGTAGTTTACCAATTTCTGCTTCGGCCATCACTAGCGCCGTAGCTGGAACCATATCTTCAGGATCACCAAGCATGACAAGGTGATGTTGCTCTTTTTCTCCATCAGGTGTCATCCAAGTCACAAGTCTTGCGAGCTGATGTAAAAACGGAGTGAACACAATAGTTGCCGTGACATTAAAGAGCGTATGCCCTGTTGCAATGTGAACGGCGATATTTGGTTTTTCACCATTGGCATTGAGAAGATTTGGATCGCCCGACACCATCTTATCGACCAGTTCAACAAACCACGGAAAGATGCTAAAGACGACAGCAACACCCAGAATATTGAAGATGGCATGTGCACGGGCCGCTCTTTTGGCATTAATATTTCCCCCTACAGAGGCGAGAAGTGCCGTGATCGTCGTTCCGACATTTTCACCAAGAACAAGTGCAGCTGCCGTATGAAACTCAATCACGCCCGTAGTTGCAAGGGCCATGGTAATACCGAGCATGGCCGATGATGATTGAACTATAACTGTTAGCAAACAACCCATAAGGATAGAAGCAACGTAAGAGCCATAATCTTGACCAGAAAAGAAGCTAATAGCATCTAAAAATTCTGGCATTGTACGAAGTGGCTTGAAGGCTCCACTCATGACATCGAGTCCATAAAATACAAGACCGACACCAAACAGGACTTGGCCGATCGCTTTCCACTTAGACTTACCGGCAAAGAGCATGGGGAAAACACCTGCACCAATAAGCAGTAATCCGTATTTGCCAATTTTAATCGAGATGATCCAACCAGTAATTGTCGTACCAATATTGGCGCCGAAAATAATACCGATGGCTTGAGTTAGATTCATGAGACTAGCGTTTACAAAACCCACCACCATAACTGTGGTGATACTAGAGCTTTGAACGATCATCGTAACGACAATACCCACCACAATCGAATAGGCACGATGTTTGGTGATGGTGTTAATGATGTTTTTAATCACATCACTGGCTGCACTTTGAAGCGCATCCGACATAAGCTTCATGCCAAAGAAGAAAAGACCAAGGCCACCAAGCATGGTGTAGATGATATTAAATGCGGTCACAGGATCCCCTATTTTGTTTGGATCAGATTAAGCGATTAGCTAAATAATTGAAATAATGCATGTAATAAATAGCATTTGAGCTTGTCATAGACTGATTGTTCCAATATAAACCATTAACTCCATTTGGGACCATTATGACTAAAATATTGATTGTTGAAGATGATGCCTTTTTCCGCCAGAGCCTAGCGATTGAGCTTAAAAAGCACGCTCAGGTCTTTCAGGTGGGCAGCTTAGAAGAAGCCGCTAAGGCCATTGAGATGGCGAAACCACAAATCGCTTTGATTGACCTCAATCTGACCGACAATCGCGATAGTTTTGAAGGGCTTGAAGTTATTAGTCTATGTGTTAACGCCGGAATCGTCCCAGTTGTCATGACCAGCCATGATTCACCACAAGTTATTCAAAAAGCATTTGAGCGCGGCTGTGCTCATTACTTTGCCAAATCAGATGTACAGGACAATCTCGAGCTTCATCTTGGCAGACTAATCAAGAGCTTTGATCACGATGATTTTGAGCAAATGCTAAGAAATCGTTTTTTAACTTCTGATCGATTTTTATTATCGCAGCTCAATCAGATTAAGAATTTAAGTTTAGTCGATGATGCCAGGCTTTTAATTACTGGCCCAACCGGTGTTGGAAAAACCTTGGCCGCTAAGCTGGCCCATGATCTTTGGAATCCAAAGGCACCATTTGTTCATTTAAATTTGTCTGAACTTCCTGAGAATCTAATTGAATCAGAGCTATTTGGTCATAAGAAAGGTAGCTTCACTGGCGCTATTGCGGACAAACAAGGGCTTATGGCCAAGGCTGACGGTGGAACATTATTTCTAGATGAGATTGGAACTATTCCGCTTAAGCTGCAAAAGAAATTACTCAAAGCGATTGAGGAAAAAACCTTCACTCCAGTTGGTGCTACTGAACCGCAAAGTTCAAACTTCAGATTAATTTCTGCCACTTGCGATGATCTCGCCAGTGCCATTGAAAGCGGTGATTTTAGAGTTGACTTTTATTTTAGAATTAAGGGCATCGAAATTAATCTCTCTCCAATCAAAGCCCGTCGAAATGATATTATTCCTTTAGTTGATTTCTTCGTGGCTAACTCTGCTAAAAAAATTGCATTTTCAAAAGAAGCGCAAGATTTACTCAAGCAGTATGATTGGCCGGGCAATGTGCGTGAGATTGAAGGCTTTGTAAAAGAAGTTCTCGCTAATGCCAAGGGACTTATCCAAGCTAAAGATCTGCCTAAAAGAATTCTTGGAAACTCAGTCGAGACTGCGGCAGTGATCGATGCTGGTCTTGTGACACAAAAGATGCGCGCCTTTATTAAGGAACACGGCCTGCCAAGTCTAGTTAAGGCAATTGAAGATGAAAGCTTTGCTTTGGCCTATGATCAGACCGGCGGCAAGGTGAATGAGATTACGCGCGAATTACAACTGTCTAAATCAATGTATTATCGCATTCATAATGACTGGAAGAGCAACCGCGAGGGTGGTTATGTCCAGTGAGTTGCATGACGCCAGAAACCTTTTAGTTCGACTCAAATCGATCTATAAAATTACCTTATCTGAAGGTAGTGATCTCTCCTCAGACTTTGATCAAACATTAGAGAAGATTAAAGTGCTGCTGGAAGAAAATCTAAATCGGGATTAGCTTGGCCCATTTATTAATTGTAAAAAAACGCGCACTCGGTGATTCCATAATGGGTCTCTCGAGTATTCAGTATCTAAAGTCGATTCATCCGACTTGGAAAATTTCCTACGCCGTTCCCGCCTGGGTTTATCCGCTCTATAAAAATACTCAAACTGCAGCCGATGAAATCATCCCCATTGGTTCATCGCTTGATTTTTTTAATAGACTGTTAACACTTGCGCCAAGTGGGATCCATGAAATGCATCAAAGCGGTAGTTCGGCCAAGCTCCTCGCCCTGTATGCTGGACTTAAAAATATTCCCTACACCTTTCATAATCATCACAGCAGTGGACCATCTAAAATCATTGATCAAGGAAAGCCTAAGGCTGCTATTCAACGGGATCTCGACGGCGTTCATGCTTTTTGGGGCAAAGATTCTTCACCTAACCATTTAGACTTTGCGCCCAGCCTAAAGGTTTCTGGCAACAAAAGAAAAAGAATCATCCTCGGCGTAGTCGCCACTCGCGAAACAAAAATGTGGCCCCTGCCTTTTTACAAAGAAGTCGCAGTGAAACTTCAGGCCGCTGGTTTTGAGGTGGCCATTCCACTAGGTCCCAGCGATCAGGCCATAGAGCGCAGCTTGGTCGGCTCGCCAATTGTAAAACTTCCTTTACAACAGCTTCCCCAGTATTTCTCGGAATCTGCGCTTTATGTCGGCAATGATACCGGCATTAAGCATTTGGCCGTTTCCGTCGGTATTCCTACATTGACCTTCTTTGGTCCCGAAAACCCATCAGAATGGCATCCTTATGACTCTAAAGTTCATCCCTACTTCTTTAGAGAGGGATTAGAATGTCGCACTCGCACAGCTCATTACTGCGCCCTCGCCACCTGCGATAGCATGATTTGTCTCAACCAGTTTACTCCCGAAATGGTGTACCAAAAGATACTGGAAATGGTGAGTCTTTAGCTTTATCTCAATCAAGCGCACGATCATGGGAACGTTTATCCGCTCCAGGAGGAGTTATGTTTAAAGTTCTACTGATTGCTCTTATGCTTCCATTTTTCGCTCAAGTTCAAGCCGATGATTCAGGCAAAGTTACTAAAAGAGAATTTAAAAAAGCCAAGATGCAAGATAAGAAAGCGCTTCGCGCTGATCTGAAAGCAGCTGATACCAAAAAAGAGAAAAAGAAAGCCAAGAAAAAATATAAAAAAGAAAGAAAGCAAGCCCGAAAAGAAGTTAAGCAACAACGTAAGGCCAAGGTCGAGGCTAAAAAGCAAGACATGATGGAAGATGATTCAATCGTTCACGAGTAATTTGCACAGTGGGGCTGACTTCTAAAGTTCAGCCCTTTATACTTTTTTAATGAAAAAAGTATTCATTATCGCCTTGGCGCTCACCGCACTTTGCAGCGCCATCTTACTTTCAAGTCCCTATATCGCTCGTGAAAATGACTCCAGACTCTACGCCAGAATAGTTAACGATCAGGCCGATCGTCCATTAACTGAACTCATTGCTCCTAAGTGGAATGGCGGCGAACACTACGCCGAAACAGAAACTCCCTATTTTAGAGATCATCTCTTTGGCGTCTTCGTTGTCCCAACCCTTTTAGCAAAACTTGGCGTTCCAGCTCTTCAGGCAACTTATGTCTGTTCGCTCTTTTATAAAACCATCGCGCTGATTTTTTTCTTTTTGTGGCTTAGACTTTATGTCAGTGATTCTATCGCCGGACTTATCGTGCTGGGGCTGCAGCTCAACCCTCAGAGTATGAACTACACTCTTCGCGCCAACCATGAATCGCTTCTATTGATGTTCGTCATCATGGGAATTTGGGCCAACCACTCTAAGCGCTACGTTATTGCACTTGTCGCTTGTATTGGGGCGTATCTGACCAAGGGACTACCTGGCCTTATTCTTCCTGGCATTATGGCGCTTGAGACTTTAGTAATTGATCGCAAAGTCATTGCTCCAGGCCTTCGCTTTGTTGGCGCGCTTTCTTTAATTGCACTGATTTCTTATGGCTATGAGCTGTGGTTTGAGGCCATGACTGGCCACAGTTTTTTTAGCAAGTATATATCAACGCAAATCATGGGTCGCTCAGTTGAAGGCGCCGCCGAAGTTTCTAAGTTCGTCGTCATCCTCAAAGGACTTGGCTATTACGCCTCGAGAATGCTGAGCTACGCCCTACCGTGGACGATCGGGATCTTTGCGCTAAAGAAGATTTTGCCAAGTGATCATAAAATCTGGAAGAGCTGTCTATGCGTGATGGTTCCCTATATTGTTTTCTTTTCGCTATTTGATCGCACCGCTAGTCGCTATATCTATCCGGCTTTTTATTTCACCATGGTGATCGGACTGCTAGCTCTTTGTCGCATCAGGCGTTTACCGACTTGGCTCAAGCCACAACATATCGCTGTGACCAATCTGGCCACGTTGGTTCTTCTGTTTACTGGCTCGTTAATTTCGAATTGGGATAATTATTTGGAGTTTAAATAAAAGCTTTGATGGAGATATCTTCATCAATTTTCGGCCAATGAATTCCATGTCCATGAGGCGATAACTCAAAATCAGACAAGCTCACTTGATCAGCCTTTTCCAGTTTAGGAAACCAGCTCAGTGGAAGAGCCACGCTTCGCCCATCACTCAAATTGACTTGAATCTTGCCCTTGGGGAAAGAAACTTCAAGGATTATTAAATTTTCAAATTGTGCTCTCATCACATTAACCATTTTTGAATGTGTCATTCCACTTCTCCATAAATTCTAGCACATGTTGCTTTATTTTTGATCTGATCCACTTTCTTTGTGCTGGGCTAAAATTATACGCAAACGCAAATTCAGCCGTTTGTAGCCATATTTTGGCTTCTCCGCCATGACCGATGACGTGAATATGTGGTGGCTCGCTCCCCTCGTTACTGTAGAAAAAGAATCGATAACCATTTTTACGATAGGTTGTTGGCATGATGAGCATCATGCAAGTGGGTACTCAAAAGTAGTTATACGTAAGATAGTTGAATTGCGAGTCTAACTACAATGTTGCATCAACTTTCCACCAGCATCTGCTTCAAAAGCACACGAGCACGGGCAAACTCGGGCAGAGATATCTCAGCAATCTTGGATTCAAACTTCTCCCGCGCTGAAGTAGTGATCTGCTCTCCAACCAGGTAACGCTGGCCCTTTTTAAAAGTGATCGCCATGCGAGTTGGCCAGTTTTTCTTCTTTGATGTAATTGGAACCGTAACAACTGATTCGAGCGCTTGATTCATCGACGTCGGTGAAATCACTAAGACATAACGAAAGCCAATCTCTTCTTTGATACGCCAAATCTCGCCCGGATTGATCTCATTCAAGCTCGCCCTCAATCCATTTGCGGTTTTCATCGGATAAAGGTGCGTCGACAAAGCTCCATTTAGAAGCTGCTTCTTGTTTTTTAACGATCGAGATGGCGCCATCACAGACAAGGATCTCGTATTCACCGTCTTGATCAAAACCGGCTTCACGAAGTGCTGCCTTTGGCAGGCTAAAGCCGAGAGAGTTTCCAATTGGTCTAAGTTTAAGCATGATTACTCCAAGTTATAACTTATTATAACATATTTTTAACTAGTGGATATTACAGAGGTAAGCCATTGATTTCCTTGATTTTTGACTGGCATCTGTGAAATAAAACTCGGATGGCCGCTTTTATTTCAGCAATTAAACCCATCTTCGATGACCTCAGCGAAAAGCGAGGCAAGAGCATATTTGATGCCGGCGCTGTGACGATCACCAACGTCAACGCCCGCGTGATTGAGGCCAAGATTCTTTCCACCAACACCAATCACACGCGCTTTAGCTTGATTGAAGAAGATGGCAAGGTCGAAACCATTCGCATCCGCTGCGATTGCAATGCCTTTATTCAGGGCTCGCCGTGTAAGCACCTCTACGCCCTGGCACTTGAGGCCGAAAAGACTGGGCTTGGCACCGGCTTAAATATTGCGCGCTTTTGCGAGATTGAGCGCGAAGAGCGTGATCACGACGAAGACG
>PBCC01000010.1 GCA_002716825.1 Halobacteriovorax sp.
CACCAACACTAGCGAATACAGAGAAACCACCGTGTTGAGTTGCAATGTTGTTAATAAGTTCCATAATCAAAACGGTCTTACCAACGCCGGCACCACCGAATAGACCAATCTTTCCACCTTTAAGGTATGGAGCAAGAAGGTCGATAACTTTAATACCAGTAAAGAATGGCTCAAGCTTAGTTGAAAGATTTTCAAACTTAGGAGCTTCACGGTGAATACCGTAAGTTTTCTTAGTACTAATTGGGCCAGCTTCATCAATTGGCTCACCAACAACGTTCATAATACGGCCAAGACATTCGCGACCAACTGGTGCTTGAATTGCTTTGCCTGTATCGACGACTGGGATTCCACGAGAAAGACCCTCTGTGGCGTCCATAGCAATTGTACGAACAACATTATCACCCAAGTGTTGAGACACTTCGAGAACGAGGTTGTTGGCCTTATCGCTAATGGCTTTATTACTTAATGTAAGGGCATTATAAATCGCTGGAATTTTTCCTGTTGGAAATTCCACGTCTACAACAGGTCCCATCACTTGTTTTACGATACCTTGATTTTCTACGGACATTGGAAGCTCCTTAACCGTTCAGGGACTCAGCGCCTGAAACAACTTCAATAAGTTCAGTTGTAATAGCGGCTTGTCTCAATTTGTTCATTTTAATTGTTAGCGTTTTAATTGCGTCTTTACAGTTGCTTGTAGCATTGTCCATCGCTACCATTCTTGATCCGTGTTCTGCCGCAACTCCATCAAGAAGTGATGTATACATCCCCGTGATATAAGCTTCAGGAATTAACGAATCTAAGATATCTTTTGGATTTGGATCGTACTTAAAATCAAATGGGAACTTTTCTTTAAGTGCTGCTTTTTCACTTTGATCAAGTGACATTGGCAAGACTTGGCGAATTGTTGGCGTGAAGCTAATCGCAGAATTAAACTTATTATAAGCAATTAGTACGCGACCAATTTCACCCTGCTTGAATTGAGCGCCAAGCTCATTTGCTATCGTTTGAATCTCTGCAAATGTGGCGTCGCCCTTTTCAAAAACATAAGACTTACCAACATTAACGTCGTTCTTGATAAGATCGCGAACCTTTCGTCCGATGAAGTTAACCTTCACATCTAAATCAGTTTTAGAAATAAACGTGCGCACTTCTTTAGCTAGCTGAGAGTTGTAGCCCCCACAAAGACCCTTATTGGCCGAGATGACCAATAAGAGTGTGCGCTTGTTTTCTTTATTCTCGACAAGATACTCGTGGGAGTAATCATTAACGAGAGCTGAAATAGTTTTGATGGTGGTTTCCAACTCTTCTGAGTAAGGGCGCGAACCAGTAATGGCTTGCTGTGCTCTTGCTAGTTTAGAGGCAGAAACCAACTTCATGGCCGAAGTAATTTTAAACGTACTCTTGGTCGTTTTAATTTTCTTCTTTAAATCTTTGATGTTGGCCATCGTTAAATCCCGTTTTTTGCTTTGCTATTAAGCTTTAAAGTTTGAGACGAAAGTTTTAATAGCTTCAACAAGCTTCTTTTCGTTTTCATCTGAAACTACATTTTCTTTAGCAAGGCTATTTCGAAGATCAGAGTGCTTAGACTTCATGAAGTCAATCATCTCTTTCTCCGCCTTAGTAATATCGCTGGCAGGAATGCTATCGAGCATGCCTTTTGTACCGGCATAGATAGAAATGACCTGGTCGACAACATCGGCTGGCGCGTATTGTGCCTGCTTCAGAAGTTCAACGAGTCGCTCACCACGAGATAGTTGCTTACGAGTGGCTTCATCAAGGTCAGAAGCAAACTGAGAGAATGCTGCAAGTTCACGGTATTGAGCTAGGTCAAGGCGAAGAGTACCTGCAACCTTTTTCATCATTTTCACCTGAGCAGAGCCACCAACACGAGAAACCGAGAGACCAACGTTAACAGCTGGACGGATACCTGAGTTGAAAAGATCTGATTCAAGATAAATCTGACCATCAGTAATCGAAATTACGTTTGTCGGAATATAGGCAGAAACGTCACCTTCTTGAGTTTCGATGATTGGAAGCGCAGTTAGTGAACCTGCACCCAACTCATCAGAAAGCTTAGCGGCACGCTCTAGAAGACGGCTGTGTAAATAAAAGACGTCCCCAGGGAAAGCCTCTCGTCCTGGTGGACGACGAAGAAGAAGTGACATCTGACGATAAGCTGTCGCTTGCTTTGTTAAGTCATCATAAACAACAAGAGCGTGACGAGCACTATCTCTGTAGTATTCACCAATCGTTGCACCAGTATAAGGAGCAAGGAATTGAAGAGGAGCTGATTGAGATGCTGTAGCAGATACGATAACAGTGTAGTCCATCGCGCCGGCTTCTTTTAACTTCTGTACAACCTGACGAATAGTTGATTGCTTTTGACCAATGGCCACATAGATACAAACAACATCTTTACCTTTTTGGTTGATGATGGTGTCGATTGCAACTGCTGTTTTACCAGTCTTTCTATCACCAATAATAAGTTCACGCTGACCACGTCCAATTGGAGTCATGGCATCGATTGCTTTGATACCTGTTTGCATTGGCTCATGAACCGATTTACGTCCAAGAATACCTGGAGCTTTAACTTCTACTCGGCGAGTTTCAGTTGCCTTAAGTTCGCCAAGGCCATCAATTGGCTCACCGATAGCGTTAAGTACGCGACCAAGTAGAGCGTCACCAACAGGTACTTCAACGATTTTTTCAGTACGCTTTACTGTTACGCCTTCTTTAATTTCAGGGTCATCACCAAGAACGGCAACACCGACGTTGCTTGATTCAAGGTTAAGAACCATGCCTTTAGTTCCTGTTGAAAATTCAACAAGTTCACCTGACATAACATTCTTAAGACCAAACACACGGGCAACACCGTCACCAATGGTTAGAACTGTACCGACTTCATCAACTTGAAGACGTGCTTCAAAGTTAGCGATACGATCCTTAATAATACTAGTAATCTCTTCCGGGTTCATCGACATTATTGACCTCGATTTAGGCGTTTAAGACAGAGTCTTTAAATTGGTTTAATTGATTTTCTAAAGATGCATCTAATTGAAGATCTTCGACAGTGACTCTGTAGCCAGCGGCAATGTCTTTATTCTTCTCATAAGTTAATTCTATATTTTTACCGATCTTCTGCTGAAGATATGTTTTAATTTTAGCCACAAACTCTGCATTGGCCGTATCTTCGCCACCCTCGACAGTTCCACGCAAAAAGCCACGCTTATGATCGTCGATCACGATGACTTCTTTAAAGATAAGTGGAAACAGGCTGATGCGACCTTCTTGAAGTAGAAAGTTTAAAAAGTTTGTTGTGATTGCAGAGAGATTTAGCTTCTTCATTACGATTTCAAGAACGCCAGATTTCTCAGCTTCAGTGAAGACACCAAAAAATAACAAGCTCTCAAGTTCGTTGCTCGAATTGATGGCTTCATTAAGAGAAGTCAGCTCATTTGCTACTTCAACTTTCTTTTCCTCGCCAATTTGTATCAGTGCTTGCGCATAGGCTTTGGCTACGATTGCTTCTTTCATTTATCCCTCAGCGTCCAATATTTTGAACTAATTTTTCAGTGGCTTTGCTTTGATTGTCCTTGCTGCCACCGATTTTTTGACGGGCAAGCTTAATCACTTCATCGACTAAACCTTCATTTAACTGCTTCGTTAATTGATCGCGCTCGTGGGCTACTTTGCTGTCGGCATCAACTTTCAACTTCTCGATCGTCTCAATAGTTTCACGCTCTATTGCTGATACAACTTGCTCACCTTCTTTAGTAGCTTCGCTCAATACACGTTCACGTTCACGTTCAAACCCAGACATTTTCTTTTGATATGTTTCAAGTTTGATCTGTGCTTCTTTGTCTTTTTTCTCGGCCATTTCATAGGTCGACTGCACATCAGTAGCCTGACGGTTGAAAGTCTCAGTCAATGGCTTTCTAAGTTTGATTACAAGGAAAACAAACAGAGCGAAAAAATTAATGGCCGGCCACACCAAATCCATAGGTGAACCATGTCCACCATTGCCTGCGGCGAAGACTTGATTTGAAACTAATACTAAAAAAGCGATCAATAACAATTTCATCTTTATACTCTCTATTGAATTAGCTTTTGAACGAGGCCATCAGATAGTTGATCTGCACTCTTTAAAATCTCGCCTTTCTTAACATCAATTTCTTTCATGAATTCTTGGCGCTTTGATTCGATCTGATCGTCGAGTTGATCTTCGACTTTTTTGATTTCTACTTTCTGCTTATTAAGAGCTTTCCCCTTAACTTCGTAGATATGATTCATAGCCTGTGAATTAATGGCCTTCATTTTCTCTTCGTACTCATTAGCCATTCTATCAGCTTGGCCAAACTTGGCATCAGCATCACCATCAAGCTTTGTCGTTTTAGCTTCACGAAGCTCTAGTACAAATTGCAACTTATCAAAAAGTAGAACTTTCAAAAGTGCGAACATGATAACGAAAACAATAAACTGGTGGCCGATAGTTTCATCGACTCCAAGCTGTTTAAAGATAACGACAATTTGATCCATGAATCCTGCCTTAATAATGCCTTCTTCCGAATGCAATTAGGATGTGTATCTATGTGATTTTTAGCCACTAATGAATAATAGAGAGGGGGTTTTTCGTCAAGGATATACGACGCGTGGAAAGATATTCTATCCGTTTTTCTTAAACGCACCGCTCAGGAGTGTCCGACTATTTCTTATCGCGCATTTTTGTTGTGCCGTGGAATATAACACCCTCTTCAACAACTAAACTAGGAGTGGTTATGGTGCCTTCAAAGCGGGCCGGTTTAATGATTTCAACCCGTGAGCTTGCCTTGATATTTCCCTTCACAGTGCCTGATATAAGGATGATATTGGCGTTGATATCAGCATTAACCACTGCACCCTCAGATACGATGACCGTATCATTTGAAAAGATACTGCCGTTAACAATACCAGCGATACGCGCCACGCCATTAAAGGATAGATTTCCTTCAAATTTGCAGCCCTCTTCAATAATGGCCGATATATCGCCCTGATCACGCCTCATATTCTTCCTTAAACTGGTCCTATAGAACCAACTAGCTGCGCCTCGTCATAAGATATTCATAAATATCATTAAATTCAGCTTCATTGTTGAACTTTAAAGCAATAGTGCCAGTTCCGGCCTTGCTCGATTTAATCTGAAAGTGAAAGCCTGTGTTTTGTTCAAGCTTTTGGCGAATTTGATCTGCTTTCTCATCAAAAAACGGATTACTCTTAGGAGCAGATTCCGTCTTAAGTTTAGACTTCATCAACTTTTCAAGTTCACGTACTGATAAGTTTTCAGTCACAGCAATATTGGCCAAACGAATCGTTCTTTCACGATCTTTTTCTGCGGCCAAAATTTTACCGTGACCAAAGCTCAGTAGTTCTTTTTGCATCATCTCAATGACGTCGCGTGGAAGCTTTAAAATTCTTAAAAAGTTCGCAATCGTTGAGCGCTCTTTTCCAAGTTTTTTTGCAACTTCATCCTGGGTCATTTGAAAGTCTTCCATCAATTGGAAGTAGGCCAACGCTTCTTCAACACAATTGAGGTCGGCGCGCTGTACGTTTTCAATGATCGACATGACCATCTTATCTTTTTCAGTGCCACGCTTAACAACAACTGGAACTTGCGAAAGGCCTGCTTTTTTAGCAGCACGAAGTCTACGCTCACCTGCTATGAGTTCAAAATTTCCACCTTCAAGCTGCATAACAATTAAAGGTTGGATAATTCCATTTTCAGTAATCGAGTTCGCAAGTTCTTCTAAGTTTTTTTCTTTGAAGATTTTTCTAGGCTGACCTGGATTAGCTTTAATGCGTGAAACATCGATCAACAAAGGAGTATTGACGATTTCTGTTTTGGTTACAACTTTCTCAGCCTGGTCTTGGCGATCAAGTTCCTCTTTTAACTGCTTTGCAAGCAATTGATTAGGAGTATCTTGAATGAGTGATGCAATACCTTTACCGAGCGCTATTTTCTTTGCCATTGGACGATCCTTTCTAATTTAATTGGGATTGAAGTTGTTGATCCAATCGTTCAATCCGTGGAACGTCGGGCAAGGTTTTTTCTTCTAGTTTTTGTGCGGCTTTAGTGCGCTCTCTAAGCAGCAATTCTTTTGCTAGTGAGAGATAGGCTTTAGAGCCAGTTGATTCAATGTCATAAAGAATAACCGGCTTACCAAAACTTGGAGACTCAGAAAGCTTCACATTTCTTGGAATGATTGTTTCAAAAACATCGCTGCCAAAATGGTTGCGGATCTCTTCAGATACTTGCTTGTGCAGGCTTACACGTGAGTCAAACATAGTGAGAAGGATTCCCTCCATTGCTAAGTTTGGATTGAGCGATGAACGAATCAATCGCACGGTGTTCATTAATTGGGCAAGGCCTTCCATTGCATAATATTCCGTTTGCAGTGGAACAATAAATCCATTGGCGGCATTAAAAGCATTCAGAGTGAGAAGGCCGAGCGACGGTGGGCAATCAATAATAATGAAATCGTAGTCATCGGCCACAGTAGCAAGAGCATTCTTAAGCTTTGCCTCTCTAGCAAGGACACTCACCAATTCGATTTCAGCGCCAATGAGATTGTTATCCGATGGGGCTACATCAAGGTGAGGAAGTTCTGTTTTATAGATGGCTTTTTTGAGTGGCTCTTTGCCAATCAAAGCGTGATAAATATTGCCATCTTCATGCTGCGACTTGTCAAGGCCTAGCCCGACTGAAGCGTTGCCCTGGGGGTCAAGGTCGACCAAAAGAGTACGCTTTTCGGCCACTGCCAAACAAGCGGCCAAGTTGATTGCTGATGTTGTTTTACCAACACCACCCTTCTGGTTGGCCATTGCAATAATTTTAGACATTTAGCTCTCCGGCGATGCGTGTGTGTGATATAAAAATTAAAGAAAATCGCTCGCATTGACAAGATTTTTCTTCAACCCTTCAGGAATATATGTTCCACGTGGAACATTTTCAAAGCCCATAAGTCTTCGTTTTTCCGTCCCAGGGACATCAAAAAATTCATCTGAAATCTGCTTCCAATCACTAATCCTGCTCAAATCTTCCAATTGATCAAGGCCTGGGCCTTTATAGAAAAATACGGTGACTTTTGTTCCACGTGGAACAAATAATTTTGCTAACAGATCTTTTATCTTGCCCACGGCCTTAAATGTAACGATGCAATCTCTATCCATCAAAACGTCTTCGAGGCGCTGATGCATAGGACGAACATTATCTAAGTTTAAGCGCTCACATATTAAGGCTACAGCGTCAGCTTTTTTTCGCTTTCCTTCAAATCCAACGAATGAATATTTCGGCTCCTTCCACGCGAGCGGCACCAGAGGGAAGCCGCCACCAAAGCCTACGTCTACGAGCAAGCCAACCTTGTCTAGTTTAGCCTTGAAGAATTTGGACTGTTCGTAGGGAAGCAGGGAATCGACAATTTGCTTGTTATAAAACTCTTCGCCATCGAGAATCCTGGTAAGGTTAAGCCCTGCAAGCTCTCCTTTTAATATCTCGAGGTAAGCATTAGAAAAATCTCGCATTATAGGAACTCACTGGCGACAGTTACTAGTGTAGCAGGACGAATCCCTTCTATTCGCTTTAACTGACCAAAGGTTGAAGGCTTATGCTCCTCGATTCTTTGCTTACACTCAGTAGAGATATTGGGGCTTTTTAAAACCTTATCCCATACGATTCGTTTTTCACCGAGATTTAGCATACGCGATGATTCCTGTTCGGCGCGTGTGATATATCCACTGTACTTGGTCGATATAGCTACGGCCGCCACTACCCGGGGTGAAAACTTAGCGCCTATAGAATTGAGGAAATTCTCTAGGGCCGTAAGCGCACCATCAGGATGTGAACAAATAATCTCGCTTAACCTTGAATTGTTTCGCTCGCGAACAACGTAAGTACCTACTAGAGATGAGAGTAAATCGTATTCCTGTAGATAAACATCTATATGCCGATCGATATGCTCATTGAGTGATAAGCTACGACGATACGGACCCATACGTACGATGGAATTATCCTCTCTAATGAAAAGACGATTTTCTGCCCTGGCGGTGAAAAGTCGATAAGGTTCGTCGCGCTTAAGCGTAACCAAGTCATCGATCATGACTCCAATATATGAATCGGCACGATTAATGATCAAAGGCTCTCTATTTAAGTGAGCAAGAGCAGAATTGATGCCAGCAATTAGTCCCTGGCCAGCTGCTTCTTCATAACCAGAGGTACCATTCACCTGTCCGGCAAAATATAGCCCAGGGATAGCGCGATACTGAAGTGTTTGATCAAGTTCAAGGGTGTCGACTACGTCATATTCAACAGCATAACCATGGACTAATATCTCGGCCTGCTCAAAACCAGGAATAGTGCGAAGAAACTGCTCTTGAACTTCAACCGGGAGGGAGCTTGAAATGCCGTTGGGATAAATACTTTCACCGTCGAGTGTTTCAGGCTCAACAAAAACATGATGCGAGTGGCGATCAGGGTAACGAAACGCCTTATCTTCTAAAGATGGACAGTAGCGTGCTCCCACTGCTTTAATTTTGCCATTATACATGGGAGAGCGATGCTTATTTGCCCTAACCGTTGTCATCGTATCTAGATTGGTGTGAGTAATGTGACACGGCACTTGTTGCAAGAATCGATCGCGCAATGGATGCAAAGAAGAAAAATTCTCAGTTCTGGGATCAGACTCTTGAATAACCATTTTGCTAAAATCTAATGAAGACTTTTTAACACGAGGAGGAGTCCCGGTTTTAAAGCGTAAAGGCAAGGTTTTTACACTAGAGAAAAGATCACTAAGTCCATCAGAGCTATCGCAGCCATGGCGGCCACCGCTAGTCGTATTGTCTCCGACGTGGAGCTTGCCGGCCAAAAAAGTACCGGTTGTTATAATTAAACGCTTCGAGGAGACAGACTGACCACTCGAGAGAATGACCTTGAAAACATTATCAGCTTTAGAAATGGAAGTGGCTCGCTCCCAGATAATGGAAATATTAGAGATAGAGCCTACGATCTGAGCCGCAACTTGGGCATAGACATCCTTATCAACTTGAAAGCGAGTAGACTGTACCGCCGCCCCTTTAGACTCGTTAAGAATTCTTACCTGAATAGCAGCGCGATCAGCGATGACTGGCATTAATCCGCCAAGAACATCAATCTCGCGAACGACTTGTCCCTTACCTACGCCGCCAATAGATGGATTGCATGGTGTTGAAGCAAGTGCAACTCCAGGCATAGACAAGAGTCCAACTTTTAAATTGAATTGAGCTGCGCCGTTGGCGGCCTCAATACCGGCATGTCCGCCACCTATGACGAGAACATCGTAATCCACAAAATACTCCGAGTGTTCCACGTGGAACAAATGCAATTTCGATGATTTATAGAGAAAATCTATGATCTCGTCCACTAATGTGAAAAACTTATTTGCCTATACAGAAGTTATTGAAGATATGATGCAAGACGTCGTCGGGATAAAAGACACCAATGAGTTCTTGAGAAATATCTAAAATAATAGCCAACTCGCTAGACAAAACAGCAATATCTTTCTCTTTAAGTGATAGATCTTCAAATAAAAGAAAGCTTGAATACAGTTTATGAATAAGCTCCCTCTGTCTCGCGATCAAAATTGGCGATGAATTAGTAAGAGATTGGTACTTTATGTCGGCTAAACTACTAATTATACGAAGAGGATCACTAAAATAAACAATTGGTTCTATAGGACCAGCAACAAAAGGAATTGCCCCCATAGGACCAACACAAGAATTTGCCCCCATAGGACCATAAAATGATTCGTTATGCCCCCATAGGACCAGTGGAACATTGGGGCAGTTATTTTTAAATTGAGAAAACTTAGCATCAAAGCCCGCAACATCGGCGTGAGTAACAATAACAAGATCAATGTCTTCTGGACTAAACTGCGGCTTCATCTCATCAAACGGATTTACGACTAAGACGCGCATGAAAGCGTGAGATATTTGCTGTCTCGAGCGCTTAATCCCCTCTTGCTCTATCGCCTCTCCACCTGCTCGAATGCCTGCAGTATCAATCAAGCGCACGCGACCAAAATTCATAGAAAGTGATTCTGATAAATAATCGCGAGTGGTGCCTGGCACGTCTGAAACTATGGCCCGATCATGACCAAGCAGATGATTAAATAAAGTACTTGTGCCGGCATTAGGAGCGCCGAGAAAAACAATACTTGGCTCTAAAAGTGATCCTATAGGGGCACTACAACGACGATGAAGCACAGAGAGTTTGGCCTTAACTTCTGCGACATAACCGGAAAAAAGAGAGTGCGCTTGCTCCTCACCAACATCATCAGAAAAATCAATACTGAGTTCCACACTAGCAACAAGCTTTTTAAAAGATTGATGAAGTTCAAGATAGAGTTGGTGAAGTTCGCCTGTTAATTGCGATAATCCCTGATCAAAGACGAATGAAGTGTCGGCCGAAAGCAGAAGATCTAAACCTTCAACCTGCGAAAGATTAAGTTTTTTATTCTTAAAAGCTCTATAAGTGAACTCACCTGGAGCAGCCAAAGAAAAACCAAAATTATTTGTCAAATGAGTTAAGAGTCTCTCAACATGAATAATATTTCCATGCACACTCAGCTCGAGAACATTCTCGCCTGTAAAGCTATGGGACGCGGGGAAGAATGTTGCAAGGACATCATCTAAAATCTCGCCCTTAAGATCGAGGAGATTGGTATGAATCTGTTTCCTGGGAAGAAATTTTGAAATATCGGCTGAAAAAAAATCTTGTAATAAACTAAGAGAATCAAAACCGCTAAGGCGAATAACTGCCAGCCCTGCATTGCTTTGCAAGCATGTACTGCAAGCAATAATAGGGCCGGTGTTCATTTTCATTTTAGTCTACTGTTTTATACACGAACATCTGCTGGGCCATACCAAACAGTGTTGAGATGAAAATATAAAGCACTAATCCAGAGGGAAGATCTTTCATAATGAAACCAAAAATAATTGGCATAAATGTCATGATCTTCTTTTGAGTCGGATCTGCAACTGTCGTTGGAGTTACACGTTGTTGTAAGAACATCGCCACGGCCATAAGAACTGGCAAAATATAAAAAGGATCCTTGATTGAAAGATCGGCAATCCAGCCAAAAAATGGAGCACCAACAAGTTCAACTGCATTGTACAGAACTTGATAGAATGCAAAGAAGACAGGCATTTGCAAAATAAGTGGAAGGCAGCCACCTAGTGGATTTGCCCCTGCCCGTTTAAACAGCTCCATTGTCTCGCGCTGCATGCGTTGCGGATCATCCTTAAATTTCTCACGAAGATTAGCAATCTCAGGCTGAACCTTTTGCATCTTCTTCATACTCTTAAAAGATTTGTATTGAAGTGGGAAAGTAATCAAGCGGATGACTAGGGTTAAGAGAATAATCGCAATGCCGTAATTGGGAACATATTTATAGAAGAACTGTAGGCCCCTAAGAATAGGCACAGCAAGAATACCAAAAATACCAAAGTCGACCGAGAGATCTAGCTTGTCACCTAGAGTATGAAGGACGTCGTAGTCTTTTTGAGCATAGATAATAGATGCTTCAAAAATTGTAACAGGTTTAGCAAGATCAAACTCAACCAAACCAGACTCATAACTTCTAAATGTCATGGTTTTGCGCTCAGGCAAAATCACAGCAAAAAGGTGGTAATTGAAATCGAGTCCAAACCACTTTGTACTACCCTCTGAGGTTTCATTCGAGCCAACTGACTCGCGCACAACATCTTTCGTGAAAAACAAAAAATTACGAATATTCTGAGCTCCTAATTGAGCTTCAGAAGAGCGAATCAAAAATCTTAAACGTTTTGCCGTTGCTGAATTAAGTGAAAAGTGTAGACGCCCGTCTTCGCCAAGAGACCAAGTGATTTTCGTCCCATCAGCAGAAGTACCAACCCACTTGCCGCTCTCATCAACTTGACCAGAAAATAATTGCGGCACTTCATTACTTCGTTCATCGATAAAAACGACTTGAAAGGCATTAGTACTGCCAACGATATCTTCAAAAGCTAATTTCGAATAACGAGAGCTAAAATCGCTGAGTGAAAGAGAATTATCAAGAACGGCCTTTTCTGTGTCGCGATTAAGTTCAAACTTAGTCACCTCAGTCACAGCGGCAGGAGTAGCAACTGCAACCGGGATATTGTTTGGAACGACTGGTTTTGCCTGGGCAACATTAGCAGTATTAGCAACAGTTTTAGGGGCAACGGGTGTCACTTTTGGAGCAAAGAAAGCTTGCCAAGAAAAGAGAACAATACCTGAAAGAATAACGGCCAAGATGGCGCGCTTTTGGTCAGAACCCATTAAAAACTCCAATTCACAGGATAAAAAAATCTAGAACGAAATATCACAGCAGGACTCGAAAATCTAACTATGAAAGCAAAGATAACGCCTTATTAAGATTGGCCTTTAAATGCTCACCGGCCAATTCTTTTGATAAGGGTTTTATATGTGGAGAGGGAATAACCATAATGTCTAAACTTAGGTGTCGATGGGGCCATAGACGAAATGTTTCTCGACAAATTCTCTTAAGAAAATTTCTTCTGACAGCATTGCCTGCACGTTTAGAAACAGCGAGACCTAGTCTCGCGTGAGAGAGATGATTGTTTTGCGAAATAACCATACAGTGTGAAAGTTTTTGAACTTTGCTACCTGTGCGAAGCCGGGAAAAATCACTGGCAGACAGGAGGCGGTCTGATTTCGCCAAAGACCTGTTGCCAGTATCACTCATAGAGGCTTCTCTACTTATTACTTAGAACCTGTTTTAACTGTAAGGCGCTTACGACCTTTTGCACGACGAGCATTAATAACTTTGCGTCCGCCAACTGAAGCCATACGCTTCAAAAAGCCGTGTACGCGCATACGGTGCTTGCGGCGTGGCTGCCATGTTCTTTTACTCATAACCTACCTCAACGTAAATAACGTGAAAAAATTTGAAAGCAACTTTTACAAATAGCATTACAAAAGGTCAATGACTTACAGAGGGGAATAAAGAGTAAATAATTCCAAGCTATAAAGAATTGTTGAAAACTCTTGAGAGGCCGTGTTACACAGGTCCACCGCACACTGATCAACCTTAGCCACAGGGAGAAAGGAATACATGACTGAATTCCCCTTTCACCACTTCTTAAAAGCAGACGTTCCTCAAAACGCGACATCTAAGGAAATCGCAAAAAACACACTAAATACCTTAAATCATGGAGAAATTGAGCATGACGATAGCGATGAAATTCAAGCTATCGAGAGCGAAATTTTAAACCAGCTCAAACAGTCTCTACCAAGTAATGGCTTTCAAACATACTTTGAATGCACATTTAACGTATTGAAATTAAAGGAAAATGCTATCATATGCAGTGTAACAACACCCTTTATTAAAAATATGATCGAGCGTAAGTACCTGGAAAAACTAGAAGAAGCCGTCACTAGCCTGCTGGGACAGAGTTATCAGGTACAAATAGAGGTTATTGAGCAAAAGAACAATAGCTTGAGCTCAAATAACTCTAACCTACTGAATTCATTAAAAAATGCGAATCCCAAAAATGCCAGAGAGGCCAGCTTTACACTGCAAAACTCACGTGAAGACAAATTGTCGCAAATCGAATCGCAGTACATTGAACACGTTCAATCAGATAGCACCGGTATATTGATCGATCGCACGAAGAGCTTTAGTAATTTCATTGTCGGGCCATCAAATAACTTAGCATATGCTACGGCCAAAGCAGTGGGAGAAAATCCTGGTAAGTCTGGTAAATACCCATCGCTTTATCTTTTCAGTGATTCAGGGCTTGGAAAAACTCACCTCCTTCATGCCATCGCTAATGCGGTTTTAGAACATTCACCATCAAGCCGCATCAACCTTCTCTCTGCGAGAGATTTCATGCGTGAGATGGTGAGCGCTTATCAGCAAAAAAATGTTGAAGAGTTTAGAAAGAAGTATACTGAAAAAACTGATGTTCTCATGATCGATGATATTCATGAGCTTAAAGATAAAGAAGGAACACAAAATGAGTTCTTCCACGTCTTTAATGAATTACATAATAAAGGTAAGCAACTAATCTTCACTTCCGATAAATCTCCAAAAGAGATCACAGGCATTGAAGAGCGGGTCATGACTAGACTTCAATGGGGCTTAGTTTTAGATATTCAAAGACCCGATCTAGAGACCAGAATTGCAATTCTTCGCGCCAAGGCAACAGAGTTAGATCTGTTTCTTCATGATGATGTCATTAATGTAATGGCAAACTCTATTAAATCGAGCATTAGAGAGCTTGAGGGTGCCCTTATTAAGTTGCAAGCCTACTCTGAGGTGATGAACCAAGAGATAGATGTAGAACTGGCTAGAGAGCTCTTAACTCTTGGCGGTGTTAATGAATCAATTGCTCCAACGATTGATTCCATCGCCAGAGCAACATCTGCTTATTATAAAGTTTCATTTGCTGACCTGAAATCAAAATCTAGAGCTAAAGAAACGGCCCATGCCCGACATGTTGCTATGTACTTGGCCAGAAAGTTGATGAAGGTAACGCAGGAAGAAATTGGGAAATTTTTCGGTGGGCGCGATCACTCATCTGTCATTCACGCTGTAAGTAAAATTGAGCTGCTTACAAAAAGTGATGCGTCATTGAGTAAAGATCTGCTGCAAATCGAAAATTCTATGAATTAATTATTAACATTCACTCACGGCCGTAATTTGCAAAAGTGTGAATTTCGGCCTTTTTTTATACTCTCAAAACTTACTCACAATTGTTGATAAACGAGATCGTTGAAAACTCCTAATTCGGACTTAAACTTATTAACATGTGAGTAAAAATATGAGTAAAACTTGAATGAATCAATGCGCACAAAAAATAAAATCTGTAGATGTTAATAGGGCCATGGAAAAGAAAAAAGATTACTAAAGATATCAACGGCCAAAATGTAATCTGCGCTGGTACTCACTTAAAAAGTTCAGTTTGCTAACACCTGTGTTGAATTACATGTGCGTTAAGAGACTAATATTAAAGGATAAGCTTAAACTACTCACAATCCACACTATGTATTAGTATTTTATTAATTAATTAAAATAATAATACATAAGAAAAGCGTGGAATAAGTGGTCTTGCCTTAGAAGCTTAGACTCGCTAAAAACTGTTATCTCAACAGGAAGCTAAAGAATGCAAGTTCATGTGAAAGTACAAACAGATTCGTTAAGAGACGCTTTAAATAAAGTTTTATCTGTTGTCGACAAACGAAACTCGAGACCAATCTTAACTTACACATTGATCACAGCTGGTGAAGGCTTCATTCACCTATCAGCAACAGATCTCGAAGTATCAGCTAGAGTCTCAGTTGAAGCTGATATTCTAGAAAAAGGATCTTTTTGTGTTAATGCAAAAAACCTTTTTGATATTCTTAGAGAGTTGCCAACAGGAACAGTCGATCTTTCGTTAAATAGTGACGAAAATACCTTGAAGCTCCACTGCCAAGACATTCACTATTCCCTATTGATTTATAACGGATCTGACTTTCCACCAATTAGTTTTGGTAACGAGAATAATAAGTTTTCACTATCAAGCAGTTCAGTTTTAGAAATTATCAATAAAACATCTCATGCAATTTCTTCTGATGAAACGCGCTTAAATCTCAATGGTATTTATATGCATACCTTTGATGGGAAATTAAGAGCCGTAGCTACTGATGGACATAGACTTTCGATGTTTGATGTTGAAACTGACGACATTGACATTGAAACTTTGATCAATGGAATTATCATTCCTAGAAAAGGTGTCAACGAATTAAAGAAAATTGCTGAGAGTCATCCAGATTCGAAAATTTTTATATCAGTTGATGATTCATTTCTGTATGCAAGTGCAGAAAATAAATACTTCCTATCGGTTCGTCTGATTTCAAGAGAATATCCAAAGTACCAAAAGATTATACCTGCTAAGAGCCAAAATTTTATGTCTGCCGATAGAGTGACACTATTTAATGCCATCAAGCGTATTAAAATTATGTCTAATGAAAAATCAAATGGTGTACGAGTAAAGCTTGGATCTAATGAAATGTTGATCTCGGCCAATCACCCATCCCTTGGTGATGCCTATGAGAGAGTGCCAATTAATTATGAGGGCAAAGACTTAGAGATAGGTTTCAATGCAAAGTACTTAATTGATACTCTTTCAATTTTTGATGAAGGTGAAATTTCATTCGAACTTGATAATGAGCACCGACCAGTTGTTATTAAAAGCCAAGTACTGCCTCACTACTTGGGCATCGTCATGCCACTAAAACTGTAAGTATGATTCGACGAATTTCTAAACTTTATACTGAGCAGTTTAGAAATCTTGCCTCACAGACCATTGAATTTCATCCTGGCATCAACTGTATTACCGGGGATAATGGTAATGGGAAGACCAATGTATTAGAGGCGATCTATTGCCTGGCCACTAAAAAATCATTTAGGAAAAACACGGCCTTTCCACAATTATTAAGTGCTGATGGTGAAAAACCTGAAATAATACTTTCGGGTCTTTTTGAAGAAGAAAAAAAAGCATTTACTCTCAGTGGAAGAATGCACACAGAGGGAACTGATTGGTCACTAGATGGCAGGCCGGTTAAGCGCAGAGATATTATTCCCGCTATTTTTGTGAACCCGATGGATTCATTTTCATTCCATCAAGTTCCGGGTTTTAGGCGCAGTTGGTTTGATGAGCATTTAAGCCTTTTAAGTTCTCAGTACAAAGAACTTTTAACTAAGTTTCAAAAGTCGTTGCGTTTTAGAAATGCACTTTTAAGCAAAAAACCAGGACAATACTTAGAGCAGATTCGCGCTACTGATCCTGCTTTTGCAGCACTTAATGTGGAGTTGCTCAATCTTAGAAAAAAATTGGTCCATGAATTGATCGCACCGCTAAATGAGATTTTTAAGTCAATTTTTTCTATGGAGCATGATCTAGTTTTAAGTGTTGATAGCCAATTGTCTGGTCTAGCCAGTGACGCTGTGCTAAGGCTTTGGCAAGAGCGGCAAGAAAACGATGTTTTAAGAGGACATACGACAAGAGGTGTTCATAAAGATGACTACGTGCTTCTTTTTGATGGAATGAACGCTTATGAATACTGTTCTTTAGGGCAACAAAAAATGGCTTATCTCAGCCTGTTGTTTGCCTACATAACCCTGTTCAGGTATAAATTTAGCTCATTTCCTATCGTACTAATTGATGACGTTTCTGGGGAGCTAGATCGGTTCAGGTGGCAAAAGTTGGTTGCCCATTTAAAAGAGAGTCAGTTCCAAGTTTTCATTACTACTGCCAATGAAAATTTTAAAGAGGAACTGATGCAACATTTAGATGATGCCAAACACATGAACATCGGGCACGGAAAAATTAATCAACAATGACGATATGAAATACTTTCTCGGGATTAGAGAAAGACATGGCATATGAAAGGAGTCATTCGTTGGAAAATTCCACATCAACATCAATTTCAAAAGCTGGTTCAGAATATAACGCTGGTCAAATTAAAGTCCTTGAAGGTCTTGAGGCCGTAAGAAAGCGCCCCGGTATGTATATTGGTGATACCGCCAATAGAGGTCTACACCATTGCGTATATGAAATCGTCGACAATGCTGTCGATGAGGCTTTGGCCGGCTATTGCAACGAAATTAAAATAATCATCCACGTCGATAATTCGGTGACTGTTGTCGATGATGGCCGCGGGATTCCAGTTGATATGCATCCAACTGAAAAAGTATCAGCAGCTGAGCTAGTTTATTCTAAGCTTCATGCCGGCGGTAAATTTAATGAAGAGGGCTCTGCTTATAAAGTCTCAGGTGGATTGCACGGAGTTGGTGCGGCCGTGGTGAACGCTCTTTCTAAGTGGGTCAAGATTGAAATTAAAAAACACGGCAAACTTCACGAACTAAGATTTGAACGCGGTAAAGCGGTTAAGCCATTGGTTGAAATTGGACCACTAGATAAGCCGGAAGAGACGGGAACAACAGTAACCTTCAAACCTGATAATGAAATTTTTGAAGTTCATGAATTTAACTACGATACCTTAGTGAATAGATTTCGTGAGATGGCCTTTCTAAATAAAGGTTTAAAAATCTCAATCAAAGATGAGAGATCTGATCGTAAAGATGTCTTTCAATATAATGGCGGTCTTGTAGAATTTGTTGAGTATCTAAACAGAGCTAAAACGGCCATTCATAAAAAGCCAATTTCAATTACTCAATCTAAAGAAGATTATGAAGTTGAAATTGCGATGCAATGGACGGACTCATACAGCGAAGTCCTCTCTGGTTATGCCAACGCAATTTGCACACCAGGCGGTGGAACGCATATTTCAGGTTTTAAAACAGCGCTGACTCGCGTTCTCAATCAATACGCTAAAGATAGCGCTCTTACTAAAAACCTGAAGATGAGTATCACTGGCGATGATATGCGCGAAGGGCTTACAGCTATTATTTCAGTTAAGCTTCCAGAACTTCAATTCGAAGGTCAGACAAAAGACAAACTTGGTAATTCTGAAGTTGAAGGTATTGTTAACTCACTTGTGGGAGACGGACTAAAAACTTTCTTTGAAGAAAATCCAGACACAGCTAAGACTATTCTTAGAAAATCAATTGATGCGGCCTCGGCAAGAGAAGCTGCCAGAAAGGCTCGTGAACTTACTCGAAGAAAAAGTGTTCTCGAGGTTTCGGGACTTCCGGGCAAGATGGCAGACTGCCAAGAAAAAGATCCTTCAAAATGTGAAATTTATATTGTGGAAGGTGACTCGGCCGGTGGATCGGCCAAGCAAGGACGTGATCGTAAAAACCAGGCAGTATTACCGCTTAAAGGTAAGATTCTAAACGTTGAAAAAGCGCGCTTTGATAAAATGCTTGGTAATAACGAAATTAAAATGTTGATTCAGGCCATTGGAACATCAATTGGCAAAGACAATTTTGACATCGCTAAACTTCGCTATCACAAGATCGTTATTATGACCGATGCCGACGTCGACGGCTCGCATATTAGAACTTTGATCCTGACCCTACTCTATCGTCAGCTACCTGAACTTATTGAGCAGGGTTATGTTTATATTGCCCAGCCACCACTTTATCGTTACAAGCGCGGTAAGAGTGAGCGCTACCTCAAAGATGAAAAAGCGCTAGAGGCCTTCTTGGTTGAAAACTCTCTGTCAGACACCATCTTGATGATTGACGGTAAGAATATTGAAATCGAAGACTCAAGAAAGCTTATTAATAAATACCGTGCCTATACGAAGAATCTGCAATCTTACGATATTCATTTCGATACAATGCTACTTAAGAGAATTATTGAAAATTCTGAGCTAAGCAACGAAGTGGTTAAAGATAGAGCAAAACTAGAAACCGAACTTGAAAAACTACAAAAATATTTTAAAGAGCAAGAACACAAAACTCTTAAAAAATACAACTTTGAAGTGTTTGAAGATAAAGAGCACGGAACGAATCAAATCAAAATTACTGTTCAAACAACCGCTAGAAATAAAAAGTTTAAACTTGGTGGTCATTTCTTTGATTCACCAGATTATGCCGATCTCGTGAACAACTACGACGGTATTAAAAATTTCTTGAAAGCCAGGTTTGAAATCACACGTGAAAAGTCTGAGATGCAAACATTTGAAGGACTCGATGCATTTGCCCTTCACATACTTGAAGATGGCAAGGCCGGTGCCTATATTCAACGTTATAAAGGTCTAGGGGAAATGAACCCTGAGCAGTTGTGGGAAACTACAATGAATCCTGAAAATAGAACTCTTCTCCAAGTAAAAATTGAAGATTCTATTGAGGCCGATCAAGTCTTCTCGGTACTGATGGGTGACCAAGTAGAGCCACGCCGTCAGTTCGTTGAAGAAAATGCACTTAATGTGCGTAACCTAGACGTATAAGCTAAGGAATAATCATGTCAGATACACAAGAGCCACAAAATCACGGACATATTGCTCCCGTAAATATTCAAGACGAGATGAAAAGTTGTTATCTCGACTATGCCATGTCAGTAATCGTGGGCCGCGCCCTACCTGACGTGCGCGATGGCCTAAAGCCAGTGCATCGTCGCGTACTCTATGCCATGCACTCCATGGGTAACTATCATAATAAACCCTTTCTAAAGTCAGCCCGTGTCGTGGGTGATGTTATTGGTAAGTATCACCCACACGGTGACTCAGCCGTTTACTCGACAATCGTTCGTATGGCGCAAGAATTTTCCATGCGCTACCCATTAGTCGACGGGCAAGGTAACTTTGGCTCGATTGACGGTGATAATGCCGCGGCCATGCGTTATACCGAAATTAGAATGAAGAAGTTCTCTGAAGAACTTTTAAAAGATCTAGATAAAGAAACTGTTGATTGGCAGCCAAACTATGACGACTCTTTAAAAGAGCCACGAGTTCTTCCAACTAAAATTCCTAACCTTCTCGTTAACGGTTCGGCCGGTATTGCTGTTGGTATGGCGACCAATGTGCCTCCACATAATCTGACGGAAGTCATGACGGCACTTAAAGCTCTTCTTGTAGATCCAAGCCTCGATGTTGCCGATCTCATGAAGTTTATTCCGGCCCCTGACTTTCCAACTGGCGGCGCTATTCACGGTAGCGAAGGTATTCGCTCTGCTTATCATAACGGAAAAGGCGTTATTCAAATTCGCGCTAAAACTGACATCGAAGAATTCGGAAAAGATCGCGAAAGAATTGTCATTAAAGAAATTCCTTACCAGGTCAATAAAGCAAAACTGATTGAGAAAATTGCTGATCTAGTAAATGATAAAGTCATCACAGGTATTTCTGATATTCGCGATGAAAGTTCACGCGAAGGTATTCGTGTTGTTATTGACCTCAAAAAAGGTGAAATAGCGAACGTCATTGTTAATCGACTGTTTAAGCACACTCAGTTACAAGTCTCTTTTGGTATCATCTTCCTTTCAATTTCAAATGGCTCTCCTAAAGTCATGAATTTGAAAGAACAACTTCAAGCATTTATTGATCACCGCCGCGAAGTAGTGATTCGTCGTACTGTTTATGAGCTTAAAAAAGCAAAAGAGCGCGCACATATTTTAGAAGGTCTGAAAATCGCAGTTGAAAATATTGATGCGATCGTAGAGCTTGTTAAAAAATCTGAGGGTCCTTCTCAAGCACGAACAGCGCTTATGGGGACTTACTCACTATCTGAAATACAAGCTCAGGCTATTTTGGATATGCGCCTCCAAAGACTAACAGGTCTTGAGCGTGATAAAATTATTGCAGATTACAAAGCGATTATGTCTGAGATTGCACGCCTTGAAGGTATTCTTAATAGCGAAGATCAAATCCGTTCAATGATTGGAGATGAATTCGAAGAAGTACTTACAAATTATGGTGATGAGAGAAAAACTGAAATCATCGCCAACGCTGATGAGATTCAAATTGAAGACATGGTTAAGTCGGAAGAAGTCATTGTGACCATTACCCACAAGGGTTATGTGAAACGTATGGCAATGGATACTTATAAAGCGCAAAAGCGTGGTGGAACAGGCGTAAAGGGAGCTTCGACAGATGATGACTTCTTTACATCGATCTTCACGGCCAATACCCACGAGACAATTCTATTCTTTACAACAAAAGGAACAGTCTTCTCTAAGAAAGTTTATATGATTCCGGAGGGTACAAGAACGGCAAAAGGTAGAAATGTTGCCAATCTTATCCAAATCCCTGCCGGTGAAAAGATTAGAGAAATTATTTGTATTCCAAAGGATGAAGAACTTGAAGGCAAATTCCTTATCTTCTCATCAGAAGGTGGCTTAGTTAAAAAATCCGACCTTAGCGAGTATAAGAATATTAAACAAAATGGACTTCGCGCCATTAAGATTATCGATGGTGATAGTCTACTCAATGTTCGTGTTTCAGACGGAACCAAAGATGTGCTCCTTTGTGCTTCTTCTGGCAAGATTATTCGATTCGCTGAAACAGACTGTCGTCCGATGGGACGTGTCTCTCAAGGGGTTAAAGGTATTAATCTCGATGAGGGTGAGAAAATCATTGGAATGGAATTGATCGATGATACGGTTGAAATCCTTTCTGTTACTGAAAATGGTTACGGCAAACGAACTGAGTGTTCGCAGTACCGTCGTCAAACTCGTGGTGGTAAAGGAATTCTGGCCATGAGGTTAACTGAGAAAAATGGTGCAATCGCTGCCATTCGTCCAGTTAATGAAGGTCAAGATCTGATGATCATTACAGATAAGGGTCAAGTTATTCGTACAAGTATTTCTGGAATCTCATTAATGGGTAGAACGACACAAGGTGTGCGCATTATTCGATTAAAAGAAGAAGAAAAGGTTGTCGCCGTAGAAAACTTTGCGGAAGACGAAGAGGAAACGGACGGAGAAAGTGTCGAGTAATTCGACCATTAAGCTGCTTATTTTTTTGCAGGTCACATTACTTGTGGCCTGCGATTTTACCCCACGTCTTCATAAAGATATTTTGAATGCGCAAAATCTTATTGCTAATCAAGATTATAAAACTGCCATAGATCGATATGAAGAAATCCTTAGTAGAAATCCAAGTGATGAAATTAAAGTTAAAATTCATTATCAAATTGGCGAGCTCTACTCGATTAACTTAAACAGAAACTTTAAAGCACTCGAACACTATGAAAAAGTAAAAGAATATTCAGAAGAGCCACTGTGGCTTGTGAAGGCAGAAGAGCGCGTTGGTGAGATTAACTTTATTTACCTACGCAACTATGAGCTTGCTAATAAATCCTACTCTCGCCTGCTAGCATTTAATCCGAAACTAAAGCGCTATGATTTTTATCAATACCGCCAAGCGCTTTCGCAGCTTGGTTTAAAAAATTATAAAAAAGCTGAAGAGATTTTAAAGGTCATGGAAGCCAATCCCACCCATGAATATCATGTTCGTTCAATGTATGAGCTGGGCATGAGCGCCTTCTATCAAGAGAAATGGCCGGAAGCGATTGAAGCTTGGCGCGCCTATATCAAACGTGAAAAGCGCAGTGAGCATATAGTTCAAGCAAAGTTTTTAATGGCGAATGCTTATGAAACCATGGAAGACCTTAAGGCCGCCTATAATTTGTATTATTCAATTCTTGGGAAATACCCAAATACAACAGTCATTAAAAATAGACTTGAAACAATTTACGCGCGTCGCGTAGCTAGAAAGCGATGAAAATTCAAAAAAAATGGATACAAGTTTTGGGTCTTGCTATGAGCTTGCCGTCGCTAATCTTTGCCTGCGCCTGGTTTATCTTCCACTTGGTTTCAATTGATATAATTACACGAAGCGTTGGGATAATAATCTTGCTAGCGATAGTGGTTAATACCTTGGTAATGATGGTTGTCTATGCCCTTAAAAATCGCTCAAAAGATTAATTTTAAGCTGTTTATTCCCATCTCTGTGGGTCTCACGGCATTTTTTAGTATCTTCTGTAAGGGGCAGGCCGAAGTGATCACACATTGGGCCGTGTACTTCGCGGTCTTGGTTAATTTTTATATGCTGCATACAGTTGTTCGCGAGTTAATTGTGGCGGGCAAAGGTCAAGAGAAGCCCGATAAATTTATTATGTTTGCTTACTCGCTTGGAAAACTTTTAGTTCTCTTTGGGGCGTTAAGTTTGGGTGTACTTTTTATGGGCAATCGTATAATAATCCCGGTACTTAACTATGCATTTCAAATATTTGCGCTGTGCGCGAGTTTTCTTTATAAGGGTGAGTAGCACCATGAAAATATTGATCGCTTTATTCTCTGCTCTTCTTAGTACTCAAGCCGAAGCAGCTAGTGGCTTTACTTGGTTATCACATGTTGCTCATGCCGTTCATCTTCCTGAGCACGTCGTAACTTTTGTCGTTATTGGTTTGTTACTTGTATTGGCCGGACTTGTTTACCGTTCAAAACTTTCAGCTGCATCAAATGTTGTTTTTCCTGATCGCGGAATTACTTACAGAAATATGGTCGAGTTGTACGGTAACTTTATCTATGGTCAGTGTAAGCAGATCATTGGCGAAGATGGTGCCAAGAAATATTTTGGCTTCATTGCTATAACATTCATCGTGATTTTAGTTTCTAACCTCATTGGTTTGATTCCAGGCTTCTTGCCTCCAACTGAACACTTATCAACGACTCTGGCCCTAGGTGCTTTCTCGTTTCTTTATTACAATCTTAAAGGTTGTAAGGAGCAAGGAACTTGGAATTATCTTAAACACTTCGCGGGCCCACTTTGGTATCTCGCATTCTTGATTTTCCCAATTGAAATTGTGTCTAACTTTGTTCGCCCACTCTCACTTGCTCTTCGTCTTAAGAACAATATGATGGGTGACCACTTGGTTTTGTCTGAGTTTTCAAAGCTAGCTCCAGCGATTATTCCAATTATCTTTATGATTCTTGGTATCCTAGTTAGCTTTATTCAAGCCTACGTATTTACAGTTTTATCCATGGTTTATATCAGCCTGGCGACCTCTCATCACGATCATGATGAAGATCACCACTAAGATATAAGCTTTTAACTTTTTGTGAGGAGTATTCACATGAAAAATTTGGTACTTGGTTTCGCTCTAGTTCTTCCACTAATCTTCGTTGTTAGCGCTGCTAACGCTGCTGACGGTGCTGGTCTTTCTGATCAGTCAGTTAAGTACATCGGTTATTTCTTCGCTATGGCGATTGCTGCTTTTGGTGGTACTGCTGCTCAATCAGCTGCTGCTTCTTCAGCTCTTGAAGGCATGGCACGTAACCCATCAGCTGCTGACAAGCTTTTCGTTCCTATGATTCTTGCTCTAGCTCTTATGGAATCACTTGTGATCTTCACACTGATCACAGTTTTCCTTGTTTAAGATCTAGCTTAAAAAGATTTTAAAACTAGGCCATCTTCGGATGGCCTTTTTTTTACCAAAAAAAAAGGGCCGCTTTCGCGACCCTCTTTATTAAACCTAGAGTTTCTTCTTAAACTGTATGGTCTTCTTGCCCTCGCTTCTAAGCGGTGTCACAAGATCGCGACCTGGCTTGAGTTCAAGCGTCACAGTGAACTCGTACTTCTTTCCATCCTTAAGCTTGGCGCCGATAGAGTTGAAGTCGATATCAATGAAGCTTGCACCTTGAGTTTTAGCTGTCGTGTATTGACCAGGTGTTAGAGTCTTTTCAAACTCATAGCTGCTAAAGAGACCCTTTTGATCAATAGAGAGTTTTATCGTTAGATCATCTTTTCTAACAATCTTGGCCGTCTTTAGTACCAAGTGTTGGTGATCCACACTAGATACATCGACATCACTTTCAACCAGCGCTAGATAATCTTCTCTGGCAACGAATGAAACATTAAAGCGGGCATCAGTTGTTAAATTATCATCACTATTGTCGATGCTTTGGCGCTTATTAATAAAAACAAGTGCCGGACGATCTGAGCGATCTTCAAGCTTAAGTGAAACGTCACCAGCGTTATCGAGCACAAATGATAAGTCTGCGGCCGAAGTGTCTGGGTTTTGATCGGCGTAAGAAACTTGAACATCGGCCTTATTTTCACGATCAACTGTATAAGGAACCTGGCGTGTACGTGTACAAGCGTAATCCTCTGAACGGTAGCGAGTTACGTCGCGACAAATATAATCTTGGTAAGGAACACTGTTGCAAACCTGGCGCGGTGGATTCCATGTACAAACTTGTCTTGGCTGATTGGTACACACACGATCAGTGTAAGGAACGTCACGACAAGTTTGTTGTCCAGCTTGGTTGCTACACTGTTGACGTGTTCCTTGTTGGCGACACTGTCTTTGGCCATTAACGGTGGTGCAGACATGATTGGGAACAGTTCTACAAACTCTGCGATCTGGTCCGGTCGTACATTGACGACGAGTTCTGGTTACATTTCGACAAACTTGATCATTAACGGTGCGACACTCGTTACGTCCTGGTTCGGTACGACACTGTTGGCGGTAACGTGTTTCGTAACCACAGACCTGTTCGGTATAAGGAATTTGCCTGGTGCATGTCGAAGGGTACTGCTCTTCGCGGTAGCGGGTAAGCTCTGTCTCTAGATCTAGGGCAAAGCTATCGGCATTTTGGCCATCATAGGCAAGATCCTTGGTGGATGCAGCATCAGCACTAAAAATACTGAGCGATAGAAATAATAAAAGTATCAACTTTTTCATGAACGGCACTCCTTCCCGAGATGATTAAATGAATGATCAGAAAACAGCAAGTTAGGTGCCAAGAAAAAATGTTTAACGCAAAAGGTAATCTCCTTGATAATAGGTAAAAACTTTAAGGTCAGACTGACCCTAGTGTCATAGTGACACTGAAAGAATTTCACACCCTGACACCGTCTCAATGATCTAGAGCTGCCAATGCTTGTCAGGCAAAACTGTCAAAGGTATCTAAGAGCGCGAGGAATACCGTGCAAGATATGGATATTATTTATATGAAGAGATGCTTTGAGCTTGCGGCCCAAGGCAGATCAAGCGTTAGCCCTAACCCGATGGTTGGCTGCGTGATTGTGCGTGATGGAGAAATTTTGGCCGAGGGTTACCACCGAAAAAAAGGTTGTGATCATGCTGAGCGAGATGCGCTAGCTAAAATTAGCGATGCCAAGAATGCGACACTCTATTGTAATTTGGAACCATGTTGTCATCTCAATAAAGCAACTCCCCCATGCGTACCGTTTATTATCGAAAAAGGAATTACAAAAGTAGTCATTAGCAATTTAGATCCCAACCCTGAAGTTTCCGGCAAGGGCGTTAAGCAACTGCAAGATGCAGGAATCGAAGTTGTTGTAGGAATTGCTAAGGATGAAGGCGCCGAACTTAATAAAGTATTTTTTACTAATATGAATGAGCAGCGTGCCTTTGTAACACTTAAGTTTGCACAGACTTTAGATGGAAAACTTTCAACCACAAATGGTGACTCAAAGTGGATCTCCAGTGAAGCGTCAAGAAAAAGAGCGCATCAATTGAGACTCGATCACGATGCAGTCTTAATTGGAAGTGGCACTTTAAAAAATGATAATCCTAGTTTGAATATACGCTATGACTTGGAAACTCAGGGTAAAACACCTTGGCGCTTAGTTCTTGGATCAATTGCAAATATGAATTGGGATGCAAATCTATTTAGCGATGAATTGAAAGAGAAAACGATCATTATCACGAGTGATGATACAAGTGCAGTGCCAAGTAATATAAGTTCGATTCATATTGAGTCACCAATCGTATTTAGTGAATTGTGGCAAAAGTTAATAACTCGAAATATTACTTCGGTCCTTGTTGAAGGCGGACCCAAATTATTATCATCAATAATTGAACAAAATGCCTTTGATGGAGTTGAAGTTTTCATTGCTCCAAGAATTTTGGGTGACGGCATAGCTATAAGCGGTAGGGCCCAAGAATTAATGAAAAATACAATTCAACTAACAGGTGAAGATATTCACTTGAGCGCCAGGAGAAGCCCATGTTCACCGGCCTAGTCAAAGAGATGGGGAAACTCATAAGTATAAAATCGATTTCTGAGGGGAAGCGTCTTCGCATTCAAGCCCCTAAGCTTATTCAAGAAATTGGGGTCGATGATTCTGTAAGTGTTAATGGAGTTTGCCAGACCGCTGTGGCGATTGATGGTGATTGTTTTGAAGTGATCGCTGTTCATACAACACTTGAGAAAACGACCTTGGGCAAACTTAAAGATGGTGAAAAGCTTAACTTGGAGCTTGCAGTTCGCGCTAGCGATCGACTTGGCGGCCATATTGTCCAGGGGCATGTCAACGGCGTCGCGAGATTAAAGACACTAGAAAATAAAGGCGAAAACTTCAACTTAACTTTCTCAATTAACTCTGCCCTTCGTAAATATATAGTGGCAGAGGGCTCAATTGCAATTGATGGAATTAGTCTTACAGTTTCATGTGTTGGAGAAGATTGGTTTGGTGTAACAATAATTCCCCACACATGGAAAAATACTGTTCTTGGACAAAGAAAAGTTAACGATGCTGTTAATATAGAAGTGGATATCCTGGCAAAATACCTGGAAAACCTAATTAAATTCCAATCCCCCACTAACTCAAAGTTAACTGAAGGCTGGATTCGCGAGCAAGGATTTTAATGTTGGATAGAATTGAAGACGCCATTGAAGATATAAGACTCGGCAAGATGATTATTGTTGTCGATGATGAAGATCGTGAAAATGAAGGCGATTTTGTTATGGCGGCCAGTAAAATCACGCCTGATGCCATTAATACGATGGCCAGTCTGGGAAGAGGATTAATTTGTACGCCCATGTCTAAGCAGGTTGCGCAAAAATTTAAGATCCCCTTAATGGTCAAACAAAACGATTCAGCTCACCACACTGCATTTACAGTTTCCATTGATCACAAGAAAGCTGGTACTGGCATTTCATGTGTAGATCGGGCAACAACGATAGCGGCACTGGTTGATGAAAACACGAAGCCCGATGATTTCTTGCGACCGGGACATATTTTTCCACTCGTCGCCAAAGATGGCGGGGTTTCGCTAAGACCTGGACATACTGAAGCATCTGTTGATCTTTGTCGCCTGGCCTCTCAGCCTGAGGTCGGGGTGATTTGTGAGATAATGAATGTTGATGGCACGATGGCAAGATTGCCACAGCTTAGAGTTTTGGCACGCGAGCATAACTTTAAACTCATCAGTATAAAAGATCTCAGGGCCTACCTAGAGAGCAATCCACTGGAGCCACTGACAAGTGAGCGCTTTGAAAGCCAAAGCGTTTCTATGCCTACAAAGCATGGTGAGTTTCAACTGACATTATTTGAAGATCATATCGCTCCCGATCATATGATGGTTCTGCATATGGGCGATCTCACTCTTGATGAGCCAACACTTGTTCGCGTTCATTCTGAATGTTTAACTGGTGACGTCTTTGGATCAATGCGCTGTGATTGTGGCGATCAACTTGAACAATCAATGAAAAAAATAGCGAGTAAAAAGCGCGGGGCAATAGTTTACCTTCGACAAGAAGGTCGCGGTATTGGTTTGCCTAATAAGATTCGTGCTTATTCTTTGCAGGAACAAGGGCTAAATACATACGAGGCCAATCAGGCGCTTGGGCTGCCAGTCGATGATCGCACTTATGATCATGCCGTTTATGCGCTTAAACAGCTTGGCGTCAAACAAGTTGAACTAATTACTAATAACCCGAAGAAGATTGATGCGCTCAAACAAGCTGACTTTCGAGTGGTGAATCGTCACTCCATTAAATCAAGCGTGAGTGCATTTAACTTGGATTACTTAACTGCGAAAAAGAATCTCACCAATCATCAAATTGAATTTCTAAATTAGGAGAATATTATGGGTCGAGTTTTTGAAGGAAATCTCAATGCCAGCGGTTTGAAAGTTGCCATTGTTGCCTCAAGATTTAATGACTTTATTGTTTCAAAATTAGTTGATGGAGCAAAAGACTGCTTTATTCGCCATGGTGGAGATTCAGATTGTATGACCATGGCATGGGTGCCAGGAGCATTTGAATTGCCCCTCATGGCCATGAAGATCGCACAAACTAAAAAATACGATGCCGTCATTTGTCTTGGGGCCGTGATTCGTGGCTCTACGGCTCACTTCGATTTTGTTGCAGGTGAAGCGGCTAAAGGCATTTCCCGCGTTAATCTCGACACGGGTATTCCTACAATTTTTGGCGTCATCACGGTTGATTCCATCGAGCAAGCGATTGAGCGCGCAGGCACAAAGGCCGGCAACAAAGGCTGGGAAGCGGCACTTTCTGCAATTGAAATGAGTACCCTACTTAAACGCGTCGAACTCTAAGCATTTCATGCATTAAAATAGCCCCCACGCCAGCGGCGTTTAGGTGGGCCACCTTTTCATTGATCGGGATATAGACCAATTGGTCGCACACCGCCCTTACAGCATCATCCATGCCATGGCCTTCACTACCTATAACAATAGCTTGACCTACGCCTTCCCAGGAAAAGTTGTTGATACTTAGGCTACCAGGATCATTGGCGCTACCAATAACTTTGATACCGCGCTGATTCAGCTTCTTAATAGCGCCAGGAAGATCATAGGTTTGATGCCATCGCATATAAAAGACATTGCCCATCGAAACGCGGATGGCGCGACGTACATGTGGATGGCAAGTCTTGGCATCAAACAAAACATCGGAGATACCTAAGCCGGCGGCGGTACGTATAAGTGTCCCAACATTTTCTGGCGAGGTGATGCCGTTAAGAATAAGCACGTGAGGCCCAAGATCATTGAGCGGGGTTGGTGCTGCCCTCGACGCCAGAGCGATAAATCCTTGATGGTAGTGATAGCCAACAAGTTTTTTAATATCTTGATCTGCTACTAAAAAAACTTGAGGGAATTTTTCGTAGTCGAATGGACAATTTTTAATATCATTTTCACTTGCTAAGAGAGCAATCGGAACAGCAGAAGTTTCCAAGAGCTTGAGAATAACCTTAGAGCTTTCGGCAACTAACGTCCCCTCAGTAAAAGCATCACGACCTTTGAGGTCGCGAAAGGGATCTAGTCTTGGATCATCGATTTCAAGCTTGATCATGACTTCAGAGCTTTCTTTAAAAATTTACCTGTATGAGAGGCTTTAATTTTAGCGATATCTTCAGGTGTTCCAAAGCCAAGTATCTCGCCCCCATTAACGCCACCTTCTGGGCCAAGATCAATGACCCAGTCGGCCGACTTAATAACATCAAGATTGTGTTCAATAACAAGAACAGAGTGACCTTGTTCAACTAAGTCATTAATCGCGGCTAGGAGAAGCTTGATGTCTTCAAAATGAAGACCAGTGGTAGGTTCATCTAATACGTAGAGGCAGTGACCCTTAGTTCGTTTGGCCAACTCGCGTGAAAGCTTAAGGCGCTGCGCTTCTCCGCCAGATAAAGTTGTGGCAGGCTGACCTAAGGTCATATAGCCAAGCCCGACTGAGTCAAGCGTACTTAAAACACGATTTATCTTGGTGTGATTAGCAAAAAATGGCACGGCTTCAGAAATGGTCATGTTAAGAATATCGGCAATGCTCTTACCTTTATAGAGAATGGACAATGTTTCGCGGTTATAGCGCGACCCTTTACACTCGCTACAGGTGATAAAGATGTCGGGAAGAAAATGCATCTCTACTTTCTTAACACCGTTGCCCTCACATTCGTCACAACGACCACCCTTTACGTTAAAGCTAAAGCGACCAGGCTTATAACCTCTAATTTGTGATTCCGGTGTTTTAGAATAAAGAGTTCTAATATCATCAAAAAGATTTGAGTAAGTGGCCGGATTAGAGTGTGGAGTTCTGCCAATGGGAGATTGATCGAGCTCAATGATGGTTTCAATATGCTCGACCCCAGTCAGGCTTTGGTGATTTCTTCTGTACCATAGATGCTTATTAGCGCGATCTAACTTGTGCTTGAGCGCAGGGACTAAGACCTCATGAATTAAGGTCGACTTGCCTGAGCCAGAAACACCGGTGACAACGCTGAAAACACCAAGAGGAATATCTGCATCGACTTTCTTTAAATTATTGGCCGTGGCAGCTTTGAGTTTGAGC
>PBCC01000011.1 GCA_002716825.1 Halobacteriovorax sp.
CCCGCCAATGGAATAAGTGCCGCCAACAATCGTCTTTTTGTTGCAACCAATTCTGGTGTGGCAAAATATAATATTTCAGGTGCCGTGCCGGCCTTCATGACGACGCTTACAACTGCTAACGGATTTGCGAGTAACACCATTAACGATGTGGCAGTCAATGCCGCCACACTTTATGTTTCTACAACAGGTGGACTTTCAAAAGGCGCCTTCGATGGCGGTCTTTTTGATAACACAGTCCTAAGTGGTGGAACCCCTACAGCTCTTTCGGCTTCACTTGATAATGCCGCCGTCACTTTCACAAGTGGAACAAGTTTATTTTATGACAACCCAACGACAATCATCACACCAAACCTCACCACACAGACCTTAGAGCTTGCTCAGGTTTGTCCAACCTGTAGCAGCCTAACTTCAACGAGTGTGGCTTTATACAAGGTTGTCTCTGGAAGTATTGATGATACAACCCGTGTAGCAGGACTTGACTCTCCACTTGGGACATTAGGTCTTCGTATTACTGGTGATGGCAGCGGTGGAAACACTGGTGGCACATGTTCAAATAATGGTTGTCAGGCACAAGGCTTTGACTGCTGCTTAGATAATCAATGTGTTATTGACTCGAGTGAAAGACCGACAGCGGCCGCATCACTTGATCCCAACTATTACAATCAGGCCAAATCAGATGTGGCCTCAAACCCTTCACTCTTCGTTAACTACCCAGACGTTTTTTACGTTTGTACTCAGTCACCTCCTCCTTCAAGCACACCGACTCCCTCACCTGATGCTCAGGCGACAGCGGCGGCTAGACTGCAAGAAGAGTATGCTCAATATCTGTGTCTCATGGGTGCAGGAGAGACGCCTCCCGATTATTCAAGTTGTATCGATGGCGATGGTGACACCGACAACGATGAAGATGACTTTAACTTAATTCGTCTACGCGTTTGGGATCGTTGTGGCTGTGAAGCCGATCCTATGGAAGAGCCGTATTGTCCTGATTATAGTCTGAGCGCAACATTTGATAGCAATGGCAATGTTCAAACTGTTAGCTGTTTGATTCCACCTCCAGATGCGATGCCGACACCTTTCCAAAGTTTAAGTATTAACGTTCCAGCGCGCTCAGTCCCTCACAGATTCTTTAGAAGTGTAGATGGTCAGAAAGTTGATGATATTGCAACCATCTCCAATATCGTTCCAGAGATTGTGCCTGAAGGAACTCCTTTTGCGTATTTGGATGATTCTGGAAAAACTGCTCCAGCTGATTCTGCCTATAATATGAACGATATCTTAGGACAAATGTCGGTAAGACTGACCCATGCTATCCCGGCCAAACTCATCAAATTAGAATTTGGAGCTGACTATATTATTTCAGCGACGAGCGGCTTCTTCACACCTTGTCCACAATGCGCACGCGACGCTTGGTATGACTCATTTACCGCTCACCCAAGTTCACGTGATGGTTTAGGGTTACAAGCTGTTGGATACTCGACAAGACGTGATCTTCTTGCCAGTAACTCAAGCTTTGGTAACTACGAAGATACCATTTTCGGTCGTGCCTGCTGGGTGCCACCAACAATGATACCGTTTACTCACAAACCAGAAGCCTCTGTGATGGCCCAACGAGAAGCACGCCTTCGAGCTCAGGCCGCACTTTGGGTGAATGGCTACCAACGCGATTGGTATGGATTTAATAAAGGTGCACTTATTGGCTCTTTTGATGGCGTGAAGTGGTTCGCTATCGGTAACGGTCGAAAAGTGACTTCAACCAGTGAAAGCCTCTACCTTGCTATCAACGCTCCCTTTGGCGATCTAACTGACACTAATGATATTGCCGTTAATATCGTTGCCGACCTTGGAAATAACACTGTAGCAATCACAGATTACGACCCAACCCTTTCATTAAATGATTCACGCCAAAACCGTGCAGGTAGCTGCCAACGCTTCCATACTTGTGACAAAGATATTGATTGTGTTTCAAAGCTAGGTTGGGAATATACATGTACTAACGTAGACGTCACTGACTCTTCTTGGCCTAGATTTAATTCAGCTGGTGATGAGATTATCGGTGAAAACAATAGTTTCGGTCTTGAAGATATCGTTTTTGGAAATGCAGGATTAATTGGCGGACCAAAGCGTTGTGTTTACAGAGGCGCTGGTGCTCCATGTGCTAAAGACTGGACTACTCTATCAGTCGATAAACAAGAGCTTTTCCGTTGTGCCCCTAATTTCTACTGTGCTGATATTGATGCCAATGTTTTCAATGATCGCGTGATCAGAGAGCCTGCAGCTCTACAAACCTATCAATACGGTAAAGAGTCAGATGTTCTAGGCCGCCCAGTAAACTATGTTCTTGCCTTTAACAATCTCGATGGAAATATTAAAGATAATCTAGAGTACAATGCTGGAAAAATGGGTATTGGCGTCGCCGAAATGGGACTTTGTCGCCCCGGTAAAGCCGTTGCCGATGACAATTTAATTAATCAACATTCAAGTGAAGACGGACAAGGTAAAACCGATTTTATTAACCAAATTTCATCGTGTGATTCAAGTATCAATAATAGTATTGCTCGTGTTCGTTCATGCCCACTTTTTGATATGGATAAAGACTCTGCCGAGTTTGGCAATTTTGTCTACGAAGCAACTGGAACGGCTGATACAACCAAACGAAATAATCAAAATTTCTGTGGCGCTGAATGGAAAGATACTGTTGGCGAAAGTGTCTTTAAAGATGTTGAAGCGGAAGCTCTAAGTGCACTCGCCTCATTATTTACTCCGAGTGTGGCCATGGACGCCTGTCTTCGTCGTGCAGGTTCTGTCTGTCACACTGACTTAGACTGTGGGCCAAATCGCCTTCATGCTGAGCAAGCAATCTTCCTCGATCAAACATCATTTAACAACTCACCTGCCGAGTATAACTACTGGACAGAGTCTCTGGTTTGTCGCCAAGGTGACACTCCTCCTTCCGTCTTTGACCCGGCTTACGAAGACTTTGATATGTCTAAAAATGCATGTTGCCGCGAACTAAGCTCGGGCTTCACCATGTACACCAATATTACAGATCCACTTATTGACGAACGCCTTACAGCTGATGAACTTAATATCGAAACCAGTGTGTTCCCAAATGGTGCAACTGTTGGGGCCAATAAGCCGTACTCGCGTTATTCGATTCTTGAGGACGCCCTCGTGTCGGCCACAGGGATTGCGCTTTCAACTCCAAGAGCTGTCTTTCCAAAGAATAGATCGACCTATGCACCGGCGGTTTACGATAATCCTGCATTCCAGTGGAAGGCCTTAAACGATACTGGCAATAAAACCTGCTGCGGTGGTGGTTGGGTTAGAAAGTTTGGCGATGGTACCCACGATTGGACCAATAACAATCGCCTTAACTTCAATTATACGAATCTAAGCTGTTTGAACTATGAAAACACGATGCACACAGCTAAGCCTGCCAGTACGTCGCAAGATAACTACGACAAAGATCTGAATAAACTATGTCTGAATCCTTCAGAAGATGGCTGCGTAGAAAAAGGAATTAAACTCAATTCATCTGAGGATACTCTCTTAGCGCCTACTAATATTCCTGTCACAACTGGATTACTAAGCACAATGCCTGACAGCTCTTTACAGCAGTCAAACAATGGCCAGGCTTATTATCAACCGGCAGTATTTAAAGGTGGATTCTATACCACGGCGAGCAATGAATATAACTTAGTCTCAGACGCCTTCAACAGAAGAACAGCTTTCATTCTTCCCATTTATATTGGCTCAGCCTCGAACATCACGAGTGTCGCTTTAGACTTTGATGGTTCAACAATGACCAACAACCAAGTGGTTTCAATTTCTCAATCAGCGTTTTGTAACGATGTCGCTTTTACAGTGAATGCTAATCCTAACCCTATCATGCAACAAGATGCTCCGGGCGATTACGCCGGAGCGCCATCACCTGCAGTAGAGGCTGGTCGCTGGTGTGTTAAAAACTTTACCGCTCTCGATGGCAGAACTTATACGACGCTAGTAGTGATTGCTAATGATAAAAGACAACTCAATGGCAGTGAAGTTTGGGAATACGCTGGTGTTCGCGTTGGCTTTAGAGTTTATGGCGCAGGAGCTCATCCTGATGATCCAGGATTACTTGCCTCTATTGGACTAGGCATGAGTTCTGGTAACGCGAATTACTATGAAACAAAGCTAGCAAGACTAGAGTTACTAGGTATTCCACAAATTTTCTATGAACCATTGTATTGCAACTCTGCCAGAAACGAATTAGTTGAAGGCATCTTCGATGACGCTATTAACGATCGCGCTAGCTTTGATGCTGCCTCCATTAACTATCCTGGTTACACTCCATCAGGAGGAAGCTTAAGAAGACTTGAAGGGATGTATGATCCGAGCAATCCGTCTTATTTCAGTGATGCTTCTAAACCAACCAACACTGGTAGGATTGTCTTCAAAGACAAGGTGAAGCTTCCAGATATTTTCTCAGGCAACGAATTTGCGTGTTGTCGTGAAGTCGGCAATATTACTGAGTCGGCAGCTAAATGTTGTACCAACTTTGCCGCTCAAAATAATAATGGTGACTTGGTTTGCCTCATCCCTTCTGGCACTGATCTTAATGTCTACTTTAATAAGTTTGTGTCCTCTGAAGGCATTGGCGAAGATCTACCAGGCGGCGGGCTACTCGAGCGCGACTTTATTGCTGAGACAGGTGAGCCAAAGATTTCGAGCGAAGTTCAATCGAAAATTGAAACCCTAGGGATCGCCTTCTGTCAGAATAATGCTGTGAGAAATGGCGGTGCCTTTGGCAGCTTCTACCCTCAACCAAATAGTGGTTCATTTAATGGCGATCCAGAGCAAGGCCGAACCTTTGGGATCATCGATAGTCCGCTAGACTACGACCCAGACAGAGAAACTGGAACAGTGATCTATAATCAGGGATATCGCTGGTCACACCACATTTACTGTCAGTAGATCACTGTGCTATATACCGCTTCATGCAAACAATTATAATTACTAGCTTTTTAAGCCTTTTCCTATCAAGCGCCATGGCCAACACGTGGCTTTGCTCTCACCCACAGGCATGTAATTTAGTGCGCGATTATATCCACAGCACGCAGGCGCCATTGCCAACACTCAAAAAAGCTATTTCAGTGGTTAAAGACCCACATCATATTGAGCCAAATGCCAAAGAGATTAAGGCCATGTACCAGGCCGATAATTTTATCACGGCCCCTATGAGTCTCAACCCTTGGGCCAAGTCTGTGCTTAAAATGAGAAGGGAAAAGAAGTCTAAAGTTATCGAGTTGAAAGTTTCGGCTGACACAAGTGCAGCGAAAGCTCATTTTTGGCTCTACCCAGATGTCGCCTGCCAGCTTTGGCAGCAAGTTCACGCTCAACTGAAACTTGCCCCAAGTGAACCTAACTGTCCTTATCAATTGAAATATTCTCAAGCATTAAAAGAAACAAGACCTATCATCATCTCTCACGACGCCCTCATTCCATTTTTTCAAGCGTTAGGCTTTACGGCTTATGCCATGAAGGGTTCAGGCCATCATGAAGAGCCTAAACCCAAACAAGTAAAGCTTATTAGCGATACCGTCTCCAGTTCTAAACAAGTTATTTGGATCGAAGAAAATAATATTCACTTTCCTCATTCTATAGAAAAGCTCCAGCGTCCAAATGATATAGTCATCGAAATTGATAGCAATGGTGACTTTCCAGGCGATATGATGGCACCACTTAAAGGTCTCATTCAAAAGCTTGAAGGATTATCAAATGTTGAAAGCTAAGCAGCTATCTTATGCCTACAGCGAGCTAGCACCGGCACTAGAGAATATTTCTTTTACAATCGATAAATCTCAAATGCTTGGCATTATTGGTCCCAATGGCGGAGGCAAATCAACACTTTTAAAACTTATCGTTGGTCTATTACCAATGCAGACAGGCACGCTAGAGTTTAATGAAAAACCTTTATCTCAAACGGCCCTAGCCTATATTCCGCAATCACAAGAGCTCAATGATTCGCTGCCAATGCGAGTCAGTGATTTCTTAGAACTTATTCCTAAAAAGGCCTCTCGAAGTCTTGATGAGTGCTTAGATCGTGTTGGTATCCTGGATAAAAAAAATGATCTGATGCGGGAGCTCTCAGGAGGTCAACGTCAGCGCGCTCTTTTAGCACGCGCCCTTCGCTGTTCCCCGGAGATATTAATTCTAGACGAGCCAACCACCGGGCTTGATGGTCAAGGTCAAGACCAACTGATGCAGCTTCTGAAAAGCTTGCAACATGAAGAGAAGACAACCATTGTTGTGGTCGATCATAACTTAGGCCAAGTCTTAAAGCATGCAGACAAAGTCTTATGCTTAAATAAAAGTCATCACTGGCACGAAAGTAAAGAACTGCTCACCAAGAATATCATCGAAGATATTTACCACTGCGAGTTCGAGCATATTAGGCTGCATGAGGCCGGTGCAACATTTGATGATCACCATCATGAGTGTCAGCACGATCACTCACATGAGCATGACGGCGAAGGCAAAAAAGATGCTTGAGTCCATTGTCGATTTTATTCATTATCCCTTTCTAACAAGGGCCCTCATTACCACCGTCTTCTTGGCCATGACTTGTGGTCTACTCTCCCCAATTGTTATCGCCAAACGCTATGCTTTTGTTGGCTCTGCCGTTTCCCATTCGACTCTATTAGGTCTTGCTATTGGAATCTATTTTGGCGGTAGTGAGTCCTCCATGACACTATTTTTATGGACTCTAATCATTACGTTAATTTTGTCTATGTTTTTGGCAAAATCAACATGGAGACAGGCCCTACCTTCAGATACATTGATTGGACTGTTTTTCACGGCAACAATGGGACTGGGTACCTTAGTTCACGCACTTTCAACCAGAAGTAGTGGCGATCTTTTATCCTACCTTTTTGGCAACGTACTGCTGCTGACCAATACAGACGTCGCTATATCCATCATTGTTAGTCTGCTTATTATCCCCTTGATTCTTATTCCGTGGAAATCATGGCTAATGAGTACCTACGATGAAGACTTTGCCATCATTTCTGGAGTACCGGCCAAAGCGCTTCATTATATTTTTACGATCGCACTGACTGCCCTCATTGTTTCGGCCATTAAAGTTTCAGGCACAGTACTGGTGAATGCTTTACTTTTGACACCAGGTTTTTTCGCTCTACGCTTTGCCAGAAGCCTAAAATCTACATTTACCCTATCTGTCTTATACTCAATAGTGACAGCATTACTGGGATTAGTTTTGGCCAATTACCTTGAAACTCCTTCAGGTGCCACACTTGCTGTGACTCAAGTCGCACTTTTAATGATTGCTATACTGATTACAAAAATGACTAAAAAGTCTTGAGGAAATATGCTTAAACAAAAAACTGTCAAAGACAGCCAAGTTGAAATGAGAATGTTGGTTATGCCAAACGATGCCAATCCCCATAATACAATTTTTGGTGGAGTTGTCATGAGCTGGATCGATATGGCGGCGGCGATGGTAGCGCAAAGACATACTGGCAGGCCTGTCGTCACAGTCCATATTGATGATATTAGTTTTAAGGCGCCAATACGTGTCGGTGATCAATGTTGTATCAAAGCGGCTATAAATTATGTCGGCCGCACATCCATGCTCATCGGAGTAAAAGTCATTGCCGAAAATCCACAGACTGGTGATGTTCGTCACACCACCACGGCCTATCTGACTTTCGTGGCGCTCGATGATGTTGGCAAACCCGTTGCCGTTCCTGAGATCGTTGCCAAAACGGACGACGAAAAAAGACGATATGCTGAAGGAAAAATCAGAGCTCAAGAAATTAAGAAGAAGTCTAAGCGTTAACTACGAACAAGACGTACTTTCACCGCAATTTTCACATTTATGACAAGTACCAGCTGGCACTAATGCTTGGACACCACACTTAGGACAGGCCAGTAATTTTCCACTGACAGCACTTAGAGGCTGAGAGAGCTTACAGCCGTCGCGATAAAGAGAGATCGATTTCACACCCTTTTTATGGGCCAATTGATAGAGTTCACTTACCTCATCGACTGTCGCATTTTGAGGTAGATTGATTGTCTTACTAATCCCACCAGAGACATAGGGAGTGCATGCCGCCACCATTTCCAGATGCGCCTTAGGTGAAAGTGCATTCATACCAAGGGAAGTTTGAAAGACATCATAATGCTCGGGTTTAAGTTCTTGAGCGTTTGTAATCTCTCCACTTTTTAAGACTTGATTTTTTATCGATTCAATTTGCGAAGCTTGATAACCCAGTTGTTTTAAACCAAGCTCAAACGCTTTATTCACAATAGACTTGGTGTCCCCACCGACCATCTTCTTGTTCTTCACTAAGGCATAGTCTGGCTCAATACCGGTCGTATCACAATCCATCAGCAGACCAATTGTTCCTGTTGGAGCAATAACACTCACTTGAGCATTCCTCACACCGTGGAGCTTAACTCCTTCTAAAACACGTTGCCATGCTCGATTGGCCGCTTGATGTATGGCCAAGCCAGTTTCATCAAGGTGTTTTTTATTAATAGCAAAAAAATTAATTCCCTCGAATCCAATATTTTCACCATTTGAAAGTTTATCGTGAGTCTCGAGAACCTTGATCATCGATTTTTTATTGGCCTTAAAAGCGGTAAATGGACCAAGAGACTTAGCCAGTTCAACTGATTCTTCATAGGCACTAGCACTCATAAGAGAGGTCAAAGAAGCAGCAAGATTTCTCCCCTCATTGCTATCGTAGGCTATGCCCATGGCCATAAGGAGGGCCCCTAAGTTGGCATAACCAAGACCGAGGGTTCGATAGCGCAATGATCGCTCAGCAATTTCTTTAGAAGGATACTGCGCCATCCCCACGCTAATATCTAATACTTTAGTCCACAGGCGGCAGGCATAGACAAAACCTACCAAATCAAACTCATGACTTTCGCTATTGTAGTGGCTCATCAAGTTTATAGAAGCTAAGTTACAGCCAGTATTTTCTAAGAACAAATACTCTGAGCAAGGATTTGAAGCAATGATCTCTCCATCACTTTTGCAGGTATGGAAATAGTTTATTGTATCGGCATACTGAATCCCAGGATCGGCGCACTCCCAAGCAGCAGCACAAAGTCGTTGCCACAAAGTTTGAGCATCAAGCTCAGCAAGTACTTTTCCACTCACGCGGCTAACAAGTGGCCATGAATCATTTTTTGAAAGGGCCTTAAAAAAATTATTTGAAATTCGAACGGAGTTATTAGAATTTTGACCTGAGATACTGGCGTAGCCTTCACCATTAAAGTCGCCATCGTACTGTTTCACCGAAATACTTGAAAGTGAGTTCTTTTTAGTGGCAAGAATTTTAGAGCCTTCAATAAGGGCCGCAAGCTTTCGCTCTTCTTCAAGCTTCCAGTCAATAAAGGCTACGATGTCAGGATGATCGATATCGAGAATGACCATCTTGGCCGCTCGCCTCGTCACTCCCCCCGATCGAATCGCCCCGGCCGATGCATCTCCAACTTTCAAAAAGCCCATAAGTCCGGAAGCGACTCCGCCACCAGGCAGCTCCTCGCCTGCCGCCGGGATGACTGAGAAATTTGTACCTGTGCCAGAGCCCAGTTTAAAAAGTCTAGCCTCTTTAGCCCACAGATCCATTAGGCCACCAGGCCGAACCAGATCACTTTTTACTGACTGAATAAAGCATGCATGAGCTTGAGGACGTTCATAGGCATTGGAACTCTCAAGCAATTGTCCGTCCTGATCACCATACCAATGACCAAGCGGATCTCTCTCTATACCGTAGGCAAGAAAAAGACCGGTATTAAACCACTGAGGTGAATTGGGCGCTGCCATTTGATTAAGAAGCGCAAATTTAATTTCATCCTCAAAAACTCTCGATTCTTCGTCATCAAAATAGCCCAGTTCCCAGCCCCAAAACGACCAGGCTTTGGCCAAGCGAGCACAAATTTGTACTGCGGAGTTTTCCCACTGATTTTCAGAGATTTTGTGGGCGTACTTATCGCTTAGTATATGACATGCAAGTGCTGACCAAGTACTTGGGACTTCCATCCCATTTGGTCGTTTTTCTAATTTGAGAGAACTCGTCGCACTCTGCGTATCTGATGTCCAAAAACGACGCACTTAATCTCCCTGGTCTGTGCGAAATAAGTTAGAATAATTTTAGCACATTTAGGACGGCTACAAATGAATCTTTACTTGGCTAAAATACTCTGTTTATCCCTATTTCTACCCGCTATAGTGTTTGCGCAGGACACGGGCACAGAACCGGTTGAAGAAGTTCCTGAGTTTAAACTTCATATGATTGATCATCCCTTTGAAGGCTGTCCAGGCGGCTCTAAGTGTACCGAAGAGACGGGCAAGCATAGAAAAGCTTGGCACGATACTTTAAAAACCAAAAGACTATCTCGCTCCATAGATTTTCATCAAAAGTTTGGCGTTCCCATGGCCATGTGGAGCCAGCCTGTTTCACCTGTAACAAAAGGTTTAGCCCTTTGGGACTCTCCTTGCTCACATCACAACCTTGAAAACTCTAAAATCTTTTTAGCAGAGGTTATGACCACAAACTTTGAAAAGTTGGCGCAGCAAAGAAATCTTCTTATCGGTAAAGCTGTTCTTAGAAAGTCTTCTACAGAGTTCATCCAATATCCAATTCCAAGGGCAGAGGCTCCCATCTATCTTAAAAGTAATAAGATGATTTACTCTGCTGATCTGGATGGAGAATACTATTTTTATTCTATCGCAGCGGATGGTTCAGTTGAAATCGTCAAAGGTGAAAAACCTGCTCGCTTCCCTGAAAATATTCAATGCACAGAAGATATGGTGCAAGCATTCAAAAAAATTCCTTATCCGGAAAATCTATTTAAAGGTGCCTCTTGCAAATCGATTTGGGATATGGACAGTAAGTCCTTCAAATCGATCGTCTACGGCTGGAGTTGTAGTTGAAATTTCTTGTTTGGAATTTGGAAAACTTCTTTTTAGTTCCCCATCTTAAGTCATCCTACAATCAACCACTCAAGCCTCAAAAGAAAGTTGAACAAATTGTCTCCGTGATTGAAGACCTCGATCCAGACGTGCTCTTTTTGAGTGAGGTGGGCGGCGAGGACTCGCTCATCAAATTGGAAAAGATGCTTAAATCGAATTATCAGTATTTTTACACAGAAGGTAATAGTGATCGAGGTATCGGTATAGCTTTTCTAGTCAAGCAGCCGGGATACAAGCTTAAGTTTTATACTCATACCGATGATATCTTGCCCGCTGTCTCGTTAGAAGATCGCACCAACCCGAGAAAATTCTCCAGAGATGCGGCCGAACTATGGCTTTGCGATGAGACTGGTAAACCTAAACTTATCCTCTGGGGAGTGCATTTAAAATCAGGCCAAGACCGAACAGGCGCAGATCCTAAAGGCTTTCGCCAACGAAGCGCAGAAGTTCGAGGTTTAGTTACCCTCATTAAAAAGCGAAGGTCCTCTTACCCAGAAGTGACTCAGTGGATGGTTGGAGATTTCAACGGCAATGCAGCCAAAGAAAATACGTCTGCCGAGTTCGAACATCTGTATGCCCAGCTGCCAGATTATTGTGATTTACTCGAGAGGCTCGATGTTCCAACTAACCAGCGTTGGACTTTTGCCATGGCCTACGAAGGTAATAACAGCCTGCCATCTCAACTCGATTATTTCTTCATTCCAAACTCCACACCTACCCCTGATCCTGAAGGGAGCGCCGTGGTTCAGCTATGGCAGAGGCTGGGCAATAATGCGGGTCCGGCCAAGACAACCAGTGAGCGAGAGACCTGGCCATCAGACCATCTTCCCATCCTGGCTAGCTGGCCTAAGTGCCCGTTTTAACTCTAATAATAACAATATCTTACATCATGAAAATGTCGCCGTAGCAAAGCCTCTTTGCTTGCCACGAATAAGAGGAAATTGGTAGGCTAATTGCTTAAACCAGCAACCGGATCAGCTCATGTTCACAAAGCTCCTTAGCCTCGTTTTTGCCCTTACAGCTGTAGCGTCAATCCACGCTCAAGAAAATATCGTCGAAGAAGGACATTACCTCTTTGATGCAAATAAGAAATTAATCAAGTTGATTCAAAGCCAAGGTGATCTCACCATCGACCATGTTGGAAATCACGGTTACGAAGTATATGGCCCGGCAGGTGTTGGTCAGTGGCTACAAAACATAGCCGATCAAGCCGATGTCGCAGTGATTAGTTTAGATCATGAGAAAGAGTCTAAAGCCGCCAAGGACGCGTTTGTCTCTTACCCTACACCAGCTCAAATCGCAGCTCGTTTACAAGAACTTCAAGCTAAACACCCAAACATCTTTAAACTTTTTAGTATTGGTCAAAGTGGAAACGGACAAGAGCTCTACGCTGTAAAGCTTTCTGACAATGTTCATGAAGATGAGCTTGAGCCTGAGTTTAAATATATTGCTAACATGCACGGTGATGAAATTGTTGGGCGCGAGATGATGGTACTTTTACTAGAGGACCTGACTGAGCGTTACGCTAAAGGCGAAAGCGAGATTAAATCTTTGATCGACAACACTGAAATTTACATCATTCCAAGCATGAATCCAGATGGGGCTCAATCGCGTCGTCGTGGTAATGCTCGTTGGTCTGACCTCAATAGAAATTTCCCTGACTTCACAACTGATAACACCAATCGCCCGGATGGACGCCAGCCTGAAACTCAAGCTGTCATGGCGTTTCAAGCTGCCAGAAAGTTTGCTCTATCGGCGAACTTTCACGGTGGAACTGAATGTGTAAACTATCCATGGGATACAACCGGTGATGATTTCCCACTATTAGAGCTTGTTAAGAAGTTGTCGGCCGAATATGCCAATGATGTTCCTGGCATGAAGAACTCATCAGAGTTTCCTGGTGGTATCACTAACGGTTATGACTGGTATGAAGTTGATGGTGGTATGCAGGACTGGAGCTATCACTGGCACCAAGATCTGCAAGTAACCATCGAACTGTCACATCAAAAGTGGCCTAACTACAGCACAATTCCTCAGTACTTTAAGTGGAACAAAGGCTCGATGATTCGCTATATGAGCCGTGTCCATCAAGGTGCAGGTTTCAAGTTTGAAACCAATAAGTCTGGTCGTGTCGAGATTGAAAAGCTTGGAACATTCAAATCGATCAATCTTGGTGAGTATACTTTTGGCGATGGTGAGTTCTATAAAGTGCTTGATACTGGTCGCTACCGCTTCACTGTAACGACTTCAGATGGAGAACAAGAGAGCTTTACGACTAAGGTATCTACTCAGTCTGGAAGCTACACTCCGAACTTCACTAAGCTATAAAAGTGCTCAAATTTAGTTTTGCGCTTCTTCTCTTTCTTTCCGGCTCCTTGTTCGCATCGACGAGCTGGGAGCTTAGAGTTCATCAAGCAAACTTTGATGTAGAGGCTCATGCCCTGACAAGTGCTGAGTACAAAGCCTATCTTGACCAAACCAGTTGGCGCTGTTGGGCTGACCAACCAACACGATCGGGTAACCTCGATATTAGGGCCTTACGCTGTAACTACAGCATTGAAAAACTAGGTGCCTTTAAGTCTTATGCCTCATGTGGACCCGGCAAAATATTCGATGAAGTGGCCGTCGAGCTTCGCGATGAACGTAAAAACTTAGACTTAAAAGTCATCCTCGCTTGTCAGTATAAAACCGAAGCAAATCCCTAAGCTCAATCTCAAAAATTCCGATAAATCCTTTGTGAAATACCCGCTTAAGTGAATGAGCGGCGTAGTATCCAAGGAGTTTGGAATGTCGAGAAATAGCCTGCTTATTTTGACATCAGCATTAATGGTTAGTGCCTGTGGTCACTACTCACCACCCGAAACATTTGAATCAAAAATGGCCAGATATCAAGTTAAGCATGATGGTGCAGGAGTCGTTCCTAAAATTGAAGCTATTGAGTTTAGACCAACTCGCTCAAGAGCTCCGGCCTCAGTGATGCAAGAAAGCAACGCCGAAGATGTTGCTTTTTCTAACAAGAAACTCTATTTCATCACACTTTATCGCCAATATAATGAACTTGCCGCCTATTCGAGTTCAACAAGTCATAAGACAATTGATCAATGCCCAAGCTTTCACTCTGCACTGGTTGATCACGCTGTACCAAAGCAAAACAAGGTAAAGTGGGCCGCCAAATACGATGACCAAAGTATTGATAACGATCAGTACTCTAGGTATTATCCTGAACTCTACCTATCAATGGATACGACTTCAGCAACTCCAAGAGCACTTGATCTCGCCAGAAAAGATCATCAGAAAACTTCAAACTATGTTCAAAAAGCAGTTGATCAGCATGTAGACAAAACCTACGCTGAATTGGCTGAACTATGTGAGTACGGTACGAGTGATAATTACTATGCTTTTGAAAACCTTCATACAGAGATTAGAAAAAAATCTGTTGCCCAGGCGAACTCACAGGGAATGGCCATTTTACTGAAGACAACTGTATTTTCAAATAAGGCAGTCCTAGAGTCACTAAAGAAGCATAAGGCCGCATCAAGAATGCCCGCATCAGTAGGTCTTCAAGTTGATTATGAATATGAAGTGATGAAGCGCCTTGGAGTTCCATGGGCAAAAAGTTATTACCAAGCTATCCAGCAAGGACCATAAAAAAACCACCGAAAGGTGGTTTTTTTATTTTAGAAATTATCAATCTGATCAATAAGTCCCGGATCGATCACAAAAACGTTAGTGTTGTTTTGGTGATTTTCGATAGCCTTTTGGCGCGCAAGCTCTTCAGAGTCGACAGGATCAAGGTCATTCCACTGTCGCAGAACCCTTTCTTCGTCACTTGAAATGCCATGATTATATCGTACTGAAAAATAGAACATCGCTCTAGCAACGTTACCTTTATGAAAGTCAGGAACCTCAAAGCATTGAGTGCCCCTTGAGTCATAGCCCATCTTACTCACTTCATTTTCCCACTTAACTCTTGAAACATTACAAAATGGGTAATTTGATCTGGTAGAATTGATTGAACTCTTTGTTGGGTAAAGGTGATGAAGATCACTCTTAGCAATACCGACAGCACCTTTAGACTGTGGCCAGGTATGTTCTGTGTTCATGGTTGAGTTATTCGGAATACTCTTTGTGCGAACACAAAAGGCACGAGAATAAACTCCACAGACTTCACCATCTTCATTATCAATTTTGCTGAACATTGCGATTTTTGCTTGTTTGTAACCCATTGAGCGTTGGCCGCGTGCCATTAATCTTCGAAGCTCATTTTTGAGAGAGCCATCACGCAAAGATCTAACACTTTCAAGATCAGCCTTGGTCACATTCGCTTGCAACGAAGTACTTAGTATGGCCAAAAGGGTAAATACAAAAACCACTTTCATACGTCTGACTCCGCTAAAGAATTACTAAAGTTGTAACCATTGGAAGTTAAAATGAAAAGAATGTTTTTTTAAATATTTATCAGGGTTTGATGAGCAATAGAAGTTATTGAAACACATAGAGTCTATGACGCGAGGATAAAAGCGCCAACTTACCCTTTGCTAGAGCAGGTGAAGAGAATATCCCAGAATTGGAGTGACCTAAATGCTTGTGCCACAAGACCTTCCCTTCCTGTGAATCAACAAAAAAGACATGACCTTCAACATCTGTGACGACAAAACCAGATTTCCAACTAGAAACGGAGCTCACCTGGGCATCGCTCACTTTGTACTTCATTACCGTTTTACCGCTCGAGTTCACACCGACCAAATCACCTGTGACTGTGCCAAAGATAAGAGCATCGCCAAAGCGAAGCGGCTCGTGAGCTGCAGTGAAACTAAGGGTGCGAAGTGTACGGCCTGTTTTTGGATCAAGCACATGTACTTCATTCGAGCTACTACCAATCCAAAGCTGATCGTTAAAGAAAGTTGCACTCATATCAACGTCGATAAATTTATCACCGCTAGAGATTTTTCTCTCCCATAGCATGATCCCCTCTTCGACATTAAAAGAAGCGACATTGCCGTCGGCAAAGCCCACATAGAGTTTATTTTTCCATACTGTTGGGCGAGACGCTCTTTGCAAGGTTGTAAGTAGTGGTACCGATCTTTTATAGGCC
>PBCC01000012.1 GCA_002716825.1 Halobacteriovorax sp.
AAAAGTGTGCCCTCGTTGGCAAAATTGGCGCAGGCGCGCGGAGCGATTATTACCGGACTGGGCCAAAGATATCAGGGCAAGATTTTTGAATACGCGCCAAGCTTGGTAAAATCCACTGTCACTGGACATGGCCAGGCAACAAAAGAAGGGATTGATAAAACCTTGAAGATGATTTTTGGAAAAGACATTGAATTTGCCAGCAATGACGCCTCGGATGCGGTTGCCATTGCTTTATGTCACAGTCTTCATGATGGAAGAGGTAGCACTAAGCTAAAAACAACAAGCAAGTCGAGGTCGCTGAAATCAGTTTTTGCAAACTGGGATGGCGCAAGGAAAAAAGCATGATTGGTTTTTTACAGGGCGAGATTGTCTTTAGTGATGGCCAAGAGAGCATTGTGAGAACAACCCAAGGGATTGGCTACCAACTTCATTGTCATTGGATTTTGCCCGAGGGCAGTGCGGCCGCCGTGTTTGTGTCTCATATTGTACGCGAGGGACATGAGGCGCTTTATGCTTTTAAATCTCTGCGCGATAAAAAATTCTTCGAATTACTTATCACTTTACCAGGCATAGGTCCTAAGGCCGCCTACTCTCTCATTGGCGCTTTAGGAGCGGAACAGATTGTGGCCGCCGCAAAAACTGATGATAAAGCAACGCTTAGAAAAGCTCCTGGAGTTGGAAATAAAAGTGCTGGTCAACTCGTACTTGATCTTCCAAGTAAAGCGGAAAAGGTCATGATGTACTCTGCTAGAACTTTAAAGCCCAAAGCGGTCGCTCAATTAAATGCTAATGATTCTTCGTTCGACTATGATGAAGCGGTTGAAGAGGTTGTACAAAATCATTCAAACACATCACCGATTTTGGAAGAGACAATGCTTGCATGCAAGGAGCTGGGCTTTAAGGAAGATACCATTCGTCCAATCGCTCAAAACCTTCTCTTGGAGCACTCCGTAAGTAGGGCCGAACAATTAGTTCATCTCGTCTTAAAGCAGTTGTAGGAACTTTATGGAAAGTGGAGAAAGAATTTTCGAACCAGACTATCTTGATAAAGAAGATACTTCTGAGACAGGACTTCGCCCCAGAAATTTCGGCGAATACGTTGGACAAAAAAAGATATTAGATAACGTTAAGGTCATGGTTGAGTCTGCGCTGATTCGCGAACAGGCCATGGACCACTTATTATTATCCGGCCCACCAGGGCTTGGTAAAACATCATTGGCCATGATTATTGCTCATGAATTAGGTGTGCAACTGCATGTCGTTTCTGGCCCAGCGATTGAAAAAAAAGGTGATCTTGCCGCAATTTTGACCGGACTTGAACCTAGAGACCTACTATTTATTGATGAAATTCACCGCATGCATGTTTCTGTCGAAGAAATTTTGTACTCGGCCATGGAGGACTTCCGGCTTGATATCGTCATTGGCCAGGGTGCTGCCGCAAGAACGATGAAAATTGATCTTGCACCCTTTACACTCGTTGGCGCAACGACCAGGTCTGGCTTACTTTCAAACCCACTGCGCGATCGCTTTATGGGTGATCTTCATTTTGACTTTTATGAGCCGGTTGATCTTGCCCAGATCTTAGCCACAAACTCAAAAAAGCTGAAACTAACTGTGACCGACCAAGCTCTAGAGACCATGTCAAAATGTGCGCGTGGAACCCCAAGAATTGCTAACCGTATTTTAAGACGAGTTCGCGATTTTGCTGTCGTGGGTAGGCAAGAGGAGATTGGTCAAAACGAAGTGACTAAGGCATTGGAGTTAATGGAAATTGATGCTAATGGGCTTGATCGTATGGATCGAAAAATTCTCTCGGTTATTCTCGATTACTACAAAGGTGGACCTGTAGGAATTGAAGCGTTGAGCGCAACACTTGGTGAAGATCGTCAGACGATCGAAGAAGTCTATGAGCCCTATCTTTTAAAAGAAGGTTTCTTGCTTAGAACTCCAAGAGGAAGAGAAATCTCGCAGCGATCTAGAGATTTTCTTGTCGGTCAGACCTCTCTCAAATTTACCTAAGTGATTCTAAAAACTTATTATCGCTAGCAAGAATTTTCCAAGTATGATCGGCAAGCAGCATCACTTCGGCCAAAAACCTTTGGTCTTTCATTTTATCTTCGCCCCACTCTTTAGGAGAAAGCATAGATAATCTGGCGGTGATGGATTCGTCTTGGACAACTTCATATAAAAAATAAGACTTACCGGTGAGCGGTTCAAAACTCATCGCCGCTGTGTAGATCAGTTCTGAGACACGTTTTCTCTCTTTGAGTTCTTCCACTTGCTTTGCTAGTACACGCATCTGCTCGACAATATTTGCTAATTGCATGTCGAGCTGGCCGGTCATGGCAGAGTAGGCACGACTTTTAATAGCTCCCTCTTTGTTGGGAGTGAAGGCCACGCCGCCGCGGTTTGAGCCAAAGGTCAAAGTGCCAGGACTGTCGCTGGTGGCCAACTTCAAACGATCGAGATCAATCTGATCCACATCAATCGGGTTATTATAATTGTCGTCTTCATTCTTTTTCATAAGCCTATAATGGCCCTATTTGGGATTATAGAAAAGGGCCGGTGGGCTTATGTCGACCATCAAAAATCGCCACGTTAGCTCGTAATGCCAATCCGATCCAAGATGACTGCCTTTAAAGCCTTGGTTGAAATCATACAACCCACCAACATTGATTGTTTGGTTGGTGGCTCGAGCATCGAGGACGAGTGTTCCACTGATCAGCTTATCGTCATGGTCAAGCTCCAATAGTTTTGCCAGGACCTCAGCGCTTTGCTGATGAAGGGCTATAGAAAGTTGACTTGAACTTTGACTAGCATCAGACTGCATATAGAGTTGAATCAAACGCAGGCTTTGCCTTGAGAGTTCTTGAAGCTTGGAAATATCATCTCCATCACTTTCAACTATTCCCCATTCAATAATGAGCTGCCTTTTATAAATAAGATCGTTAATAATTCGATCGATATGATTGAAAACGAGAATGTCGCCCTCATCTAGTCCGCGATAAATGGATGTGACTTTTGAGTAGGGGATTCCATCGACAGTCATGATGAACCACATATAAATATTGTCATTGAAAAAATCATCTTCTTCTTCAATCACTTTTAACTGCGGAAGATGAACATGCATGGCCTGGAGATGTAGTGGCTTTGTTTTGTAGTGGGACAAAATCTTTTGATTTTTGGAGAGCTTTAACTTTTTGCAAATATTTTCACTTGCCAACTGTTTCTCAGTACAAAATTTTTCTAGTGATGCGCCAAGGTGGCGCGAGTGATCATTGGCGTGACTTAAGCTCAGATAACAAAGGCTGATAAGCAAGACGAATTGAACAAACATAAAATCTCCTTATCTGATTTGTTGCAAGTAAGCGGCAACAGATAAGAAGATTTAACCTGTGGAAATTAAAACGATGAAAAGTTCAGTTTATCACTTTCTGACAACGGCCATAGTTAAACGTGAAGAACACACAACTTTACCTTCTTCAGTTTCAATATTGATTTCCCAAACTTGTGAAGTGCGACCAATATGGACCGGCCTTGCGACACCGCTTACACGACCCGAAACTCCAGGACGCAAATGCTGACAAAATAAAGTCTGGCCAAAGGCCACATGGGTTTCATTGTTCAAAGTGAGGTTGGCAGCAATGCTACCAAGCGTTTCTGCTAGTGCAGCTGAAGCACCACCATGCAGGCGGCGTTGTGGTTGAACTGTACGGTGATCGACTGGCATATCGCCGCGAAGAAAATCTTCACCAATCTCGGTAATGTGCATATCTAAGTGATCAACCATGGTGTTGGCAGACCATTTTTCAATTGCCTCGATGGTTAGATTGTCTTTAAACCAAATGCGCTTCGTACTCATTATTCCCATCCCATGACTTGATAGCCTTTATCGGCCAGGCAGCGATTGACGTAGCTGCGCTTTAATTGGTCAGGTGAAATGGCTTGGCCCACCCCACCGGCCGTCGCCCCAAGTGCAGCACCGCGACCGAGGCTGCCACCAATATCACCAGTGAGTAAACCTGAAACTGCCCCTATAGCACCGCCAAGCACAGCTCCGCCGCCAGCAGAGCCCAATATTTTCTTTGCCTTAGGAGACTCCAAGTATTCATCGGCATCACTCAGACAGGTGTCGATATCGGTGTTGGCTTGTGTTTTACCAACCGACTTTAAAGTGGCGTTAGGATAGAGCACCGGCTTACTTGAGCAGCCATAACTTATTGAAATAATGATCATAATTCTAAACAAATAACTCATAAACCATCCATTGTGGGCATATTCACGCCCTAAAAGTGTATAGGGAATGAGCTAAGTTGGAAATTTTACACTAAAACCCCTTTGAACTGCCTAAAAGGTTTAGACTTTGGTAGCTGTAGCGGGCAACAAAATATGCTCGCTGGAAAATTTGCCTGTCTAGGGAATTCTTGTAATTTCTAATGCGGGAGATTAAAGTAAAGAAATTACGTAAAATTAAGAGAATAAATGCTTTATCAACGTACCTTAGCAAAATCAGTCAAAGTCACCGGCATCGGAATTCATTCTGGTCGTAAGGTACATATGGTTTTGCATCCGGCCGACGCTGATAGCGGTATCCAATTTAAGCGTACCGATCTTCCAAACGCTCCAGTTCTTCGCGCCAGCGCTGAAACCGTTGGAGCCACCGAAAACAACACTACTCTAGGCCAAGGTCAAAATGCTGTTCACACGGTTGAACACCTTTTGTCAGTTCTCTACAGCCTAGGTCTTAGTAACGTTTATATCGAAATCGACGGACCGGAAGTTCCAATTATGGATGGCTCTGGTGCAAGTTTTGTTTTCCTTTTGAAAGAAACAGGCATTGCAACCCTTAGCAAGTCGAAGCAATTTTTAGTTGTCCTCGAGCCTGTTGAAGTTTCAGTTGATGATAAGTGGGCCAAGATTGAACCCGCTAGTAAGCTCATCATTGACTCAACAATTGTGTTTGCTCACTCCATGATTAAGAAGCAGAGAAAAGTTTTTGAGTTCTCATGTGAAAATTTCATCAATGAAATTGGCCGTGCCAGAACATTTGGTATGCTTCGCGATGTTGATATGCTTAAGAGAAAAGGCTTAATTAAAGGCGGCTCACTTGATAACGCGATCGTGCTCGATGAGTTTAAAGTGATGAATCCTGAAGGACTTCGCTTTAGAGATGAATTCGTTCGTCATAAAATTCTCGATACCATCGGCGATATCAGCCTTCTTGGCTATGAAGTTGCCGGACGTGTGACGACTTACAAGTCAGGTCATAACCTTCACAATATGCTTTGTCGCAAGCTCCTAGAAACGCCTAGCGCTTATGAGATCGTCTCTGCATCGGCCCTTCACAAAGAAGCGGTGGAAGCTTTTGAACTCCCGCAGGCCATGCTTCCCGTCTTTCACTAGCAACGCGTAGACCTCCCAATAATTTTCGTGATAACAAAGGGAGAAATACCTCTCAAGGATCCGATATGCGCCTATCTCAAAGTTTATGGCAAACCTTTAAAGAAGTTCCGGCCGAAGCTGAAATTCCCTCTCACCGCCTAATGCTTCGAGCTGGGCTAATTCACAAATCAGGCGCTGGCATTTATAATCTTTTGCCGTTTGGTTTGCGAGTCGTACAAAAAATTGAACGTATCGTGCGTGATGAGCTTGATAAGGCCGGTTGTCAGGAAATTTTGATGTCGATGGTGACACCAGGAGAACTTTGGCAAGAATCTGGTCGTTGGGATCTCATGACAGAGATGCTGAAGTTTAAAGACAAAAAAAATCGCGACTTATGTTTAAGTCCAACCAACGAAGAAACGGTTTCCGATATTTTTAGAAATATTGTGAAGTCTTATAAGAGTCTTCCCGCCACTTTGTATCAAATCAATACTAAATTTCGCGACGAAATTCGTCCTCGCTTTGGGTTAATGCGCGCCCGCGAATTTATTATGAAAGATGCCTACTCATTCCATAACGATAAAGAGAGCCTCGATCTTGTTTACAAAGATCTCTACGATGCCTACTGCCGCATCTTTGAGCGCATGGGCCTAGAGTACACGGTGGTTGAAGCCGATGGTGGTGCTATGGCCAGCAGCGACTCCCAGACTCATGAGTTTCAGGTCGTGGCCGAAACAGGTGAAGATGAAATCATTTACTGCGCACAAACTGGTTACGCAGCTAATATTGAAAAAGCTAAAACGAAGCGCGCCAATGCTCCGGCCTTAACTGGTGACGCTGCCTATGAAGATGTGGCAACTCCCGGCGCAGCAACAATTGAGGCCGTCGCCAAACTTTTAAAGATTGAAAAACACCATACGATCAAAGCCCTCGTTTATGAATGCATCTCAGGTGAAGAGTCGAAAATTATCGTCGCCTTTATTTTAGGTGACGATACTCTTAATGAAGTGAAGCTCAAGGCCGTTACGGGGGCTGATCACGTCCGCGCCGCGAGCGAGTCGATGCTCAGTTTAGTCGGCCTGGTGAAAGGCTTTATTGGTCCAGTCGGCCTATCAGAAAAAATCGAAGTCTTAATTGATGAAGCCATTGATCACGAAGGGCTGTATGTCGCTGGCGCAAACAAAGCGGATTTCCACACAAAAAATATCAAGCCTTCACGTGATGCTATTCATGCCAAAAGAGTTGATCTGCGATTAGCTTGCAGTGGTGACTTAACTCTCGATGAAAAAGGCGTGGTTGCCGTTCGTCGCGGCATTGAAGTGGGACATATCTTCCAACTTGGAAATAAATACACCAAGGCCATGAATGTTACAGTCAGTGATGTAAACGGCAAGCCTATGCATCCACTGATGGGTTGCTACGGCATCGGCATTACTCGCGTCGCTGCCGCTGCGGTAGAGCAAAATAACGATGAAGGCGGCATTATCTGGCCGGCCGCCATTGCTCCTTATCATGTTTATTTTGCTTCGATCGCTAAAGACGAGGAAGTTTCCAAAATTGCCGAAGGCATTTACCACGAACTTCAAAATCAAGGTCTTGAAGTTGTATTTGATGATCGAAAAGTCGGCCCTGGTTTTAAATTTAAAGACAGTGATCTTTTAGGTCTACCGGTTCGTATCGTGGTCGGCGATAAAACTTGGAAAGATCAAGAAAAGATTGAAGTTGTTTGGCGCCATAACGGTGAAAAACTTTTAGTTTCAAGAGAAGAACTCGTCGGCACTTTAAAAGCCGGCCTAAAGGTTTAATTATGTCTATGGCCGAACAAGATATTATCGTTGGTCTTCACAGTATTGCTGAAGCATTAAGAAATCCTGAGCGCACACATTATCGCCTTATCGGCACTGATGAGGGCTTCAAGGAATTACAAAGAAAGCATGGACTTGACCCTAGAAGACAAGATGATCTTCGTGCGGAATTTTATAAGCCCGATGATTTCGTCAAACAAACACAAGAGTTGTACCGCAACCTTGGAATTGATTATCGTCGTATTCCTAGTGGAGTCATGCTCTTAACATCACCTTATGAAGTTAAAAATGTGACGTGGCTTTATGATCTTTGCGATAAAGAGAGCACGGTAAAACTTCTCATTCTCGACTCTGTGACTGACGGTCATAATGCCGCGGCCATTTTAAGAACAGCGTCGTTCTTCGGTTGTAATGCCGTTGTCTTCGCCCAAAAAGGAAGCTTTGGTGTGACCTCGTCGTTTGCACGAATTGCAAGCGGTGCATTAGAGCATGTTCCTTTGGTTCAGGTTGTAAGCTTGCCCAAAACGCTTAGCCAATTGGCCCAAAAAAATATTTCTTTAGTGGGTTTTTCTGAACATGCTGAAGAGCCGGCAGCTAATGCTGGAGAAGAGAAGATTGCTTTGGTTTTAGGTGCGGAAGAGACTGGTTTGTCGCATGCTGTTGAGCGTCTTTTAACCCGTCGAGTGGCACTCCATTCACAGGGCGCAATAAAATCTCTTAACGTCTCAGTGGCCGCCGCCATCGCAATGGAGCGTTGTTTTCCAAAGTCATAGTGAAAAAAACTTGCATTTAATTAAGTCGGCGTTTATAAATCTTGGACTTATATCGTTAACGATTTCTTGGCTGGCTTAGCTCCGTTGGTAGAGCATCGGTTTTGTAAACCGGCGGTCGTAGGCTCGAGTCATATAGCCAGCTTCATGATTTCCTAATGTAATAAGTGTTGTGGCGAGATTGCCGAGTGGCCAAAGGCGGCAGACTGTAAATCTGTTGGGTTTTCCCTTCGATGGTTCGAATCCATCTCTCGCCACCACCTTTTGGCTCTATAGATTTTGCGGGTGTAACTCAGTTGGTAGAGTGCCAGCCTTCCAAGCTGGATGTCGCGTGTTCGAATCACGTCGCCCGCTCCATTCAAGTTCGTGATGACTCGAATTTCGCACAAAAGCATTGCCAAGCTTGCGGAAATTCATTAAAAGTGATTTCGCGCTTGCGTGGCTCAGTGGTAGAGCACTCCCTTGGTAAGGGAGAGGTCGCGGGTTCGATTCCCGCCGCAAGCTCCAGTTAGGTGTTGAACGGTAGTGGGAATGGTAAAGGTTTTAAGCGCTTGGTACTTGTCAGCGCTTGGGACTTAGACGATACTTGGGACCGCAATATATAGTATTAGACGACTAATAAGACATAAATTGTCATCGCTAAGATTTAAGAGGAGACGCTGACATGGCTAAGGAAAAGTTTAACCGTTCAAAACCCCACGTAAACGTAGGTACTATTGGTCACGTTGACCATGGTAAAACAACACTAACAGCTGCTATTACAATGACAATGGCTACTGTACACGGTGGAGCTGCTCGCTCTTACGCTGATATCGATTCAGCTCCAGAAGAGAAAGCTCGTGGTATCACAATCAACTCAGCTCACGTTGAGTATGAAACTGGTAACCGTCACTATGCTCACGTTGATTGCCCAGGTCACGCCGACTATGTAAAAAACATGATCACTGGTGCTGCTCAGATGGACGGAGCAATTCTTGTTGTTTCTGCTGCTGACGGCCCTATGCCACAAACTCGTGAGCACATCCTTCTTGCTCGTCAGGTTGGTGTTCCAGCTATCGTAGTTTTCATGAATAAAGTTGACCAAGTAGATGACGAAGAACTACTTGACCTAGTTGAAATGGAAGTTCGTGAACTTCTTTCTTCATACGACTTCCCAGGTGACGATATTCCTATCGTTAAGGGTTCAGCTCTTGCAGCAGTCGAAGGTAAAAACGATGCAATCGGTAAAGAGCGTATCATCGAACTTATGGATCAAGTTGATTCATATATTCCTGAGCCAACTCGTGACATCGATAAGCAATTCCTTATGCCAGTGGAAGACGTATTCTCGATCTCTGGTCGTGGTACAGTTGTAACTGGTCGTATTGAGCGTGGTATCGTTAAAGTTAACGAAGAAGTTGAAGTTGTTGGCGTTCGCGACACAACTAAAACTACAGTTACTGGTGTTGAAATGTTCCGTAAGCTTCTTGATGAAGGTCGTGCGGGCGACAACGTTGGTCTACTTCTTCGTGGTACTAAGCGTGAAGACGTTGAGCGTGGCCAAGTTCTTTGTAAGCCAGGTTCAATCAACCCACACAAAAAATTCAATGCTGAAGTTTATATCCTTTCTAAAGATGAAGGTGGACGTCACACTCCTATCTTCAAAGGTTACCGTCCACAGTTCTACTTCCGTACAACTGACGTGACTGGATCAATCACTTTGAAAGATGGCGTAGAAATGATTATGCCAGGTGATAACACTTCTTTCGTGGTTGAGTTGATCAACCCAATCGCAATGGAAAAAGGTCTTAAGTTCGCTATCCGTGAGGGTGGTCGTACAATTGGTGCCGGTACTGTTGCTGATATTCTAGATTAACGACCTGCGGTCAAGGGCTTTGGCCTTGCCGCAAAGTCGTCCTTAATGCTTTGTGTACGCGACAGCGTCATCAAAGCGTTAATGAATCTGACTTTTTTATGAAGCCGGTTAGAAATAACCGGCTTTTTTTTAGAGCTTCGGGCGTATAGCTCCAACGGTAGAGCGGCTGATTCCAAATCAGTAGGTTTAAGGTTCGAATCCTTATGCGCCCGCCATTTCGCTAATCTTTTTCATCAATCATCTATCTCGCTCTAGCGACTCTTTCTCAGTCACGTATTATTCATACGCTCCCTCGTCATCGCTTATCGCTCATAGAGCATTGATAAAAAATATTGCGAAATCTAAATTGACTTAGATTTAACGCAGCTCTTTAGCGTGTTTAGGCTCAATCGTGTACAAGAATAAGGCAAACTAAAAAAAGAGGTCTTATGTCTTACGGGCAACCGCGAAATCCAATGGATGATCTAGAGCTTAAAATTAAGAAAATGCTCTCCAATCCAAAACAACTCTTACCACTGGTTTTGATTTTCATCTTAATTCCAGTTGTTTCAAGCTCATTTTATACCGTTCAGCCAGATGAAGAGGCCGTGGTGCTTCGCTTTGGTAAATACACCGAAACCACGACACCAGGACTGCATTTTAAGCTTCCTTTTGGCATCGATACGGCCATCAAGGTTAAGACAAAGCTAGTTCTTCAAGAAGAGTTCGGCTTTAGAACCACAAGCACTGGCGGTAAGCGTACAAGCTACAGCAATAGTAGTTTCGACGGCGAGTCGTTGATGCTGACTGGGGATCTCAACGTTGCTGATGTTGAGTGGATTACCCAATTTCAAATCGCAGAACCACAAAAATTTCTCTTTAACACCCGCGACCCAGTTCAAAATATACGCGATATCTCTGAAGCGGTGATGAGAAGAGTCGTTGGAGATCGTTTGGTGACTGATGTTCTAACCGTCGGAAGAACTGAGATTGCAAATGAAGCTAAGCAGTTAACCCAGGAGATCCTAAATAATTACGATATGGGTGTACGAGTGATTTCAATCAAGCTTCAAGATGTGAACCCACCAGAACCAGTTAAGCCTTCGTTTAACGAAGTGAATGCGGCCAAACAGGAACAAGAGCAGGCCATTAACCAAGCAGAAAAGCATTATAACGATGTGATTCCAGAGGCCAGAGGTCAGGCTGAGAAGAAGATTGCTGAAGCCGAAGGTTACGCCCAGGCTTTGGTTAATACGGCCGAAGGTGATGCCAAAAAATTCAGTGCCGTACTTAAAGAATACAAAAAGGCTCCAAAGATTACACGTGAGCGTATGTATATTGAGACGATGGAAAAAGTTTTAAGAAGAATGGATGACATCACGGTAGTTGATCAGCAGGTAAGCGGACTTCTTCCTATTTATAATTCTACGAAAGATGTAAGCGGAGGCAAAAATGCCAAATAAATTATCAATACTTATAGGCGCCTTGGTTGCCATTACAATAACGATTGTCTCGGCAACATTTATTATTCCCGAGGGCAGACAGGCCGTGATTACCGAGTTTGGAAAGCCTGTTAGAACTGTGTCGTCGGCCGGACTTCATATGAAAACACCTTTCATTCAAGATGTCCGCATGATTGATTTAAGGATTCTTAACTGGGACGGAAACCCCAACCAAATCCCTACAAAGGATAAGAAATATATTGAAGTCGATACGACAGCTAGGTGGAAGATTGCTGATCCATTGAAATTTATCCAAACCGTTCAAAATGAAAATGGAGCGCGAACTCGTCTCGATGCTATTTTGGATGGTGTGACTCGTGATGTGATATCTAGTCATAACTTGGTCGAGTCAGTTAGAAACAGTAATAATATTATTGAAACAATTGAAAAAAGATCTCAAGCGCTTAAAAAAGAGCGCGAAGATAGTGAAGCAGGAACAATTATCGCCGAGGAAGAAGTCACAGGCGAAATTGAGTACGTTGATATTGGTAGAGAAAAATTAAGTCAGTTGATTATCGAGCCGGCACGAATTGAATTAGAGTCGCTCGGTATTGAGCTAATCGACGTTCAGTTTAAGCGTATTGCTTATGAAAAAAGCGTTCAGCAAAAAGTGTATCTAAGAATGATTTCGGAGCGCGAAACGATTGCCGGCAAGATCAGATCCTACGGTAAAGGCGAAAAGGCTAAGATTGAAGGTAAGACGGAAAAAGATCTAAAAAGAATTCAATCAGAATCATATCGCACTGTGCAATCAATTAAAGGTCAGGCCGAAGGTAAGGCAATTGCCATATACGCTGGATCATTTAACCAAGACCCTGATTTTTATAGGTTTTCAAGAAGCCTTGAAGCTTATGAAAAGGCACTGCCGGCCAAAACAAAGCTACTTTTGTCATCAAAGTCTAGATTTTGGGAAGTGTTGCGAAGCGGCAAGGCGGATTAAACGTGCCTTGATTTTAGAATATGTTGCGTCGCCCAATGGGTGGGTGAAATATCAGTTGGACATTCCAACTATTTTGTCGCATATAGAGAGAACTTTTATCGTCTAGTTTTGAGCCTTTTTTACAAGGAATACGAATGTCCATCGTAAAAAAAGAAGATAGCAAAAAATGGATTAACTCATTTGTTGCCATCATCAGTATTATTTCAGGCTTTTTGGCCATCCGCTTTACTCAGCAAATGAGTGAGTGGTTTGACCTCGAAGCAAAAGTTAATAACTTCCTCCTTATCTCGCAAGGTATTGGTGTTGTTGTTGGTTTGGCCGTCTTTATCGGCATTTTTAAGAGCAGAAATGCTTCATCTCATTTGAGTGAAGTTTACGACGAACTCGTCAAGGTTGTTTGGCCAGATCGCGATACGATTTTCAAAGTAACAATTGGTATCGTTATTAGCTTGGCCATTGTTAGTGCGATCTTCGTTGGCGTCGATTATTTGTTCCGTGCCTTGTTAGATCTCTTCTACTAATTACGTTGGAAAGAACACTATGACTGAAGCAGAAAACAATAACGAAGTTGAAAACACTGAAGAAGAAGTGGCGGTAGAAGCTACTCCTGAAGTTATTAAAGACGATGGTCTTGCAGAAGGCGCTGGCGCTGACTTTAAGTGGTATATCGCTAAAACTTTGACAGGCCAAGAAAATAAAATTGCAAAAACACTTCGTGAAAGAATTATTAACCATAAGCTTGGTGAATTCTTCTCTCAAATTCTTGTGCCAGAAGAGAGCGTAACAACTCATGCTGGCGGAAAGAAACGCACAATTAAGAAAAAATTCTTCCCAGGTTATATCCTCGTCAAAATGGTGATGACTGATAAGACTTGGCACCTGGTCAATGCGACTGACAAAATCACCGGTTTTGTCGGTGGAACATCAACTAGGCCGCAGCCAATTTCAGAAGAAGAAGCTGCATATATGACGAATCAGTCAGATGAAGGCGTAAAACGTACGCGTACATCTGTTAACTTTAGCGAGGGTGACCAAGTTAAAGTTATCGAGGGTCCATTCGCTTCGTTCGTTGGAACCGTTGAGAACGTCAATGAGAAAGGTAAAATTAAAGTTAACGTTTCTATTTTCGGGAGACCAACCCCGGTAGAGCTCGACTATTCACAGGTCGAAAAAGTTAGTTAGTTGGGAGATCGTTAGGATCGAAAGGAGTATTTTATGGCCAAGAAAGTAACAGGTTTCATCAAGCTTCAAATTGATGCTGGTAAAGCCAACCCATCACCACCAATTGGACCAGCACTTGGTCAACGTGGTGTGAACATCATGGAATTCTGTAAAGCATTTAATGCAAAGACTCAGAAATCTGCAGGTATGATTCTTCCAACAATCATCACTGTTTACTCTGACCGTTCATTCAGCTTTATTACTAAGACACCTCCAGCATCATTTTTGATTAAAGGCAAAATGAAGCTTAAGAGCGGTGCTAATAAGCCAGGACATGAAGTTGCAGGAACAATTAGCGAGAAAATCGTTAAGGAAATCGTTGAGACTAAAAAACCTGACTTAACTGCTGCTGATGAAGCTGCTGGTATGCGTACGATCGAAGGATCTGCTCGCTCAATGGGTCTTAAACTAGATTATAAATAATAACTAACGGGAGACCTCATAAGTCGCTTGACCGGGAGAAAATGAAATGAACAAACCATCTAAAAAATATACTGCTGCTCTAGCCAAGGTTGATACAACTAAAGCTTATAGCATCGACGAAGCCATCAAGACTGTTAAAGAAGTTGCATTTGCAAACTTCGATGAAACTGTTGATCTAGCTTTTCGTCTAGGCGTTGACCCACGTCACGCTGACCAAATGATCCGTGGTGCTCTTGCTATGCCAGCTGGTACAGGTAAGACAGTGCGCGTTTGTGTGATCACTTCTGGTGAGAACATTAAAGCTGCTGAAGCAGCTGGCGCTGACTTTGTTGGCGGCGATGATATCGTTGCTAAAATTGCTGGTGGCTGGTTGGAGTTTGATCGCGTTATCGCTTCACCTGACATGATGTCAAAGCTTGGTCGTATCGCTCGTGTTCTAGGACCACGTGGCCTTATGCCTAACCCGAAGCTTGGAACAGTAACTCCAGATGTTGCTAAAGCAGTAACTGAGCAAAAAGCTGGTAAAGTAGAATACCGTACAGATAAAACAGGTATCATCCACGTTCCAGTTGGCAAAAAATCATTTACTGAAGCTCAAATTCGTCAAAACTTTAATGCAATTTTGAGCGCAATCATCAAGGCGAAACCTTCTAGTGCTAAAGGTACTTACCTTAAGTCACTAACCATCTCTACTACGATGGGCCCAGGTGTAAGCATTGATACTTTGGAAGCAGTAAGCTTCGCTAACTAATTTGATTAATAACTGGGGTAGAAGAAGGGCGGTTTGAGGCAACTCATATAAATCCTCCCTGATATCTCCCTCCGAAACAGCTGTAGGAGGTCTTAATGCTGAGTCGATCCGACAAAGAAGCGATTGTAAATTCGCTGAAGACGGACTTCGGTAATGCTAAAGCAGTCTTCTTAACGAACCTTATTGGAGTCACGTCTAACGACGCTGTTGAAATCCGTAAGAACGTTAGAGACATGCAAGGCAAAATCGTAGTTACGAGAAACAACTTGTTTAAAAAAGCTGCAGAAGGCACAGATGCTTCAGTACTTTTTGATAACTTGAAAGGCCCACATGCGGTGGCTTTCGCGTTTGAAGATGTACCTGGCGTTGCTAAATGTCTTAAAACTGCGGGCAGTGCGCATGAAGTAGTTGAGCTTAAGGGCGGCTTCTTCGATGGTAAGCAACTTTCAACCGCTGAAGTTAAGCGTTTGGCAGATCTTCCATCACGCGACGAAATGCTTGGAACACTACTTGCGACATTTATCGCTCCTGTTTCAGCCTTTGCTCGTGTTATGCACGCAATTAAAGAACAAAAAGAAGCAGGCGCTACACCAGCACCTGTTGAAGCTTAATAACTTAAAACTAATTTTGAATTTATAGGAGTCCCTAATGAGCATTACTAACGAACAACTAATTGAACACATCTCTAAAATGTCAGTACTTGACGTAGCTGAACTAGTTAAAGAACTTGAAGACAAGTTTGGCGTATCAGCTGCTCCTGTAGCTGTTGCTGGTGGTGCTGGTCCTGCCGCTGCTGCTGAAGAGCAAACAGAATTTACTGTTGTTCTAGCTGCTGCTGGTGACAAGAAAATTAACGTCATTAAAGAAGTTCGTGGCATCACTGGTCTTGGCTTGAAAGAAGCAAAAGACCTAGTTGAAGGCGCACCTAAGACTGTTAAAGAAGGCGTTGATAAAGCTGAAGCAGAAGAAATCAAGAAAAAGCTTGAAGCTGCTGGCGCAAAAGTTGAGCTTAAGTAAGCTGAGTGCTTAATTTATCTGCTTGATAATTGTAAGAAAACGGGTGAGAAGGTGCCTGACACTTTCTCGCCTTTTTGTGTTTAAAGAATGTAAGAAGAGCCGCGCGCCTGCGCTTATGCCAGGAGATATGTGATGACTGAGGTTTTTGCCCCGAACCAATGGTTTCGTAAAAACTTTTCGAAAACCCCTACTGTATTAGAGACACCGCCTCTAATGCGCCTGCAAGTAAATTCCTATGAGGATTTCTTGCAAAAAGATGTTCCCCCGGCGAAGCGTAAGGATATTGGCCTACAAGCCGTATTTAAATCGGTCTTCCCCATTCACGACTTTAACAAGACTGTATCGCTTGAGTTCGTCTCTTATTCATTAGAGCAACCTAAGTACACTGTTAAAGAATGTCGTCAACGTGGCCTGTCTTATGAGGCACCACTTAAAGTTATCGTTCGCCTCGTATTTTACGATGTGAACGTTGATAAAGACGGCAATGAGCAAAGAACAGTGTCTTCGATCAAAGAGCAGGAAGTTTACCTTGGTAATATTCCACTTATGGCCGAGACTGGTTCATTTGTTTACAACGGCACTGAGCGCGTAATCGTTTCTCAGCTACACCGTTCACCTGGTATCATTTTTGAACACGACAGCGGTAAGAAGCACTCCTCTGGAAAGCTACTTTACTCTGCTCGTATCATTCCTCACCGTGGTTCATGGTTAGATTTTGAATTTGACCACAAGAACATTTTGTTTGCCCGTATCGATCGTAAACGTAAGATCCATGCGACAGTAATCTTTAAAGCAATGGGATATTCTACTCAAGAAATCCTAGATATGTTCTACCATAAAGAGACAATCAAGCTTGATAAGAAAGGCAATCACACACGTGCTCTAGATTTCGATCTATTAATTGGCACGCGCGCGATGGAAGATATTAACGATAAGGCTGGTAAGCCACTCGTTAAAAAAGGCAAGAAGTTCACTAAAATTGCTACAAAGAAAATGACAGATGCGGGCATTAAAGATTTGCCTATCACTGTTGAAGAGCTTGTAGGACAAGTTGTTGCTGAAGATATTTTTGATGCTTCAACGGGTGAAGTTCTGTGTCTTGCTAACGAAGCCCTTTCTGAAGCAAAGATTCAAGAACTCATGGAAGCCGGTATTAAAGATGTTAAAACTCTTTATATCGACATGATTAACTTTGGTGACCAAGTAAGAAATACTCTTCTTCTTGATAAAACTGATACGAAAGATGAAGCGTTGATTAAAATCTTCGAACGTCTACGTCCGGGTGAGCCACCAACAGTTGAAACAGCAGAAAATCTCTTTAAGAGTCTTTTCTTTGATGCCGACAGATATGATCTATCACGCGTTGGACGTATGAAGATCAACTATAAGTTTGGAATGAATACTCCTGTCGAAGAAACAGTTCTAACTAAAGACGATATCGTCATGACTGCTCGCTACCTTGTTGAACTCAACAACGGTAAAGGTAAAGTCGATGATATCGATCACCTTGGTAACCGTCGTGTACGTGCCGTTGGTGAGCTTCTCGAGAACCAATTCCGCGTAGGTCTTGTTCGTATGGAACGTGCGGTTAAAGAGCGTATGGCCATTCAAGAAATTGAAACCATGATGCCTTATGACCTAGTAAACCAAAAACCAGTTGCAGCAGCTGTTAAAGAATTCTTTGGTTCTTCTCAGTTGTCTCAATTTATGGATCAAACCAACCCTCTTTCAGAAGTGACTCACAAGCGTCGTCTTTCTGCTCTTGGGCCAGGTGGTCTTACTCGTGAACGCGCCGGATTTGAAGTTCGTGACGTTCACTCAACTCACTACGGTCGTATGTGTCCGGTTGAGACTCCAGAAGGACCAAACATTGGTTTGATCACTTCTCTCGCCACTTATGCGCGCGTTTCTGAGTACGGATTTATCGAGACACCTTATCAAGTTGTTAACGATGACCGTAAACTTGGTGAAGTTAAGTATTTCTCTGCTTTTGAAGAAGAAGCAAAAGTTATCGCTCAGCTTGACCTTGGACACATCAAAGACGGTAAAGTTGTTGGTGAGCACGTTCCTTCACGTGTTGGTGGCGATTATAAAATCGTACCATCTGCTGAAGTTGAGCTCATGGACGTTTCTCCATCTCAGATGATTTCAGTTGCTACGGCGTTGATTCCATTCCTTGAACACGATGATGCCAACAGAGCACTCATGGGTTCAAACATGATGAGACAGGCCGTGCCAGTTGTTCGCACTGATGCTCCTATTGTTGGAACAGGTGCAGAGTATGTAGTCGCAAAAGACTCTGGTGCAATTATCAATGCACAAGCTGACGGTAGAGTTATCTTCGTTGATTCAAACAGAATTGTTATTCAGCGTGATAAGTTTAAAGAAGGTGAGTCTGGCGTCGATATCTACAAGCTTGTTAAGTATCAACGTACCAACCAAAACACTTGTAATAACCAAAAAGCTCTCGTTAAAGAAGGCGACAAGGTTCACAAAGGTATGGTTATCGCTGATGGCCCTGGTACTCACCTTGGTGATTTGGCCCTAGGTCAAAACATTCTCGTGGCGTTCATGCCATGGGGTGGTTACAACTACGAAGACTCGATCTTGATCAATGAGAAAATGTTGGCTAACGACGTTTTCACTTCTGTTCACATCGAAGCATTCGAAGCTGAAGCTCGTGATACAAAACTTGGAAAAGAAGAAATCACTCGCGATATTCCAAACGTTTCAGAAGAAGCTCTCAAAGATCTTGATGAAGCTGGGATTATCCGTGTTGGTGCGATCATTAAGCCAGGTGATATCTTGGTTGGTAAGATCACTCCAAAAGGTGAAACTCAACTTTCTCCAGAAGAAAAACTTCTTAAAGCAATCTTTGGTGACAAAGCTGGCGACGTTAAAGATACGTCACTACGTGTTCCTTCATCGGTTCGCGGTACAGTTATTGATGCCAAAGTTTATACACGCGAAGGTGTTGAGCTTGATGTTCGTTCAAAAGAAATCATTGAGCACGAAACAAGCCTAATCCGTCGTGATGAGCGCATTGAGATTAAAGCCATTCAAACTTCTTCAATCCTTAAGATTGCAGAGATGTTGAAAGGTTCTACAACAACTGATCGCCTTGTATCTGAAGATGGTTCAACTGAACTTCTTCCAAAAGGTGCAGACATCAGTTCTGAAGCACTTGCTAAAATTCCATTCGAACTTATTGGGTACATTCCACTTAAGCCAGAACTAGAAGAAAAACTCTCTGAATACTTTGCTGATGTTCGTAACCGTATTAATCGTGTTCGCACAAAAGCTAACGAAGAGATTGCAATGCTTCACCGTGGAGATGAACTTTCTCCAGGCGTTATCAAGAAGGTCATGGTTTATGTGGCGATTAAGCGTAAGCTTCAGCCAGGTGATAAAATGGCCGGTCGTCACGGTAACAAAGGTGTTATTTCGAACGTTATTCCTCAGGAAGATATGCCATTCCTAGCTGATGGTACTCCGGTTGATATCGTTCTTAACCCACTGGGCGTTCCTTCGCGTATGAATATTGGTCAGCTCCTAGAGCTTCACCTCGGTTGGGCCGGTCGCGGTCTGGGCGAGAAGATGAAGGTTCTTCTTGAGCAACGTGTTCAGATGGATGAACTCAAAGACTATATTTATAAAATTTACAAGACTGAAGAAGTGAAAAAATGGCTCACGAAGGCCACTGATAAGCGTGTACGTGAAGTTGCTGAGCAACTGTCACAAGGTGTGCGTTTCTCAACTCACGTATTCGACGGTGCTACTGAAGCCGACATCCGTGAAATGCTTGAGCTTGCTGACCTTGATCCATCAGGGAAAACAACTCTATTTGACGGAAAAACTGGTGACGCGTTCTCGGAAGAAGTAACGGTTGGAACCATGTACATGTTGAAACTTCACCACCTTGTTGATGAAAAAATTCACGCTCGTTCAACTGGTCCATACTCTCTTGTGACTCAACAGCCTCTTGGCGGTAAAGCACAGTTTGGTGGTCAGCGTCTGGGAGAGATGGAAGTTTGGGCACTAGAAGCTTACGGCGCCGCTTACACACTTCAAGAGTTCTTGACTGTGAAATCGGATGACGTCATTGGCCGTACACGTATGTACGAGTCGGTTGTAAAAGGCGAGCAAGTGCTTGAGCCAGGTCTACCAGAAAGCTTTAACGTTCTAGTGCGCGAGCTACAAGCTCTGTGTCTAGATGTGAAGCTCGAGGAAAACTCTGAAGAAGAGAGCCTCGGATAATTTGTGGGGGAGAGGTTAATCCTCTTCCCATTTTTTGAATGCTGAAAAACCCGTGAGGTATTAGATATGAAAGACTTGCTCAACTTTTTCGACAAGCCAAAAGATCCAATCAGCGTTGAAGCTATTTCTATTAGAATGGCTTCACCTGACACTATTCGTGAGTGGTCATTTGGCGAAGTGAAGAAGCCAGAAACTATTAACTATCGTACGTTCAAGCCTGAGCGCGATGGCCTTTTCTGTGCAAAAATTTTCGGACCAGTAAAAGATTACGAGTGTATCTGCGGCAAGTATAAGCGTATGAAACACCGTGGTGTTGTTTGTGAGAAGTGTGGTGTTGAAGTTACACTTTCTAAAGTTCGTCGTGAGCGTTGTGGACATATTGAGCTTGCAGCTCCTGTTGCCCACATCTGGTTCCTACGTTCACTTCCATCACGTCTAGGTGCACTTCTTAGCCTAAGTCTTAAAGACCTTGAAAAAGTTCTTTATTATGAGTCATTCATCGTAACAGAGTCTGCTACTCACGATGTTGATGGTGGACTTCAAGTTGGTCAGGTTTTAACTGAGCAACAGTATTATGAATTAAAAGAGCAGGGTGTAGAGTTTGATGCCGGTATGGGCGGAGAAATTGTTAAGTCTATGCTTAAGCGTCTTGATATCGACATGGAGAACAAAGTTCTTCGTCGCGATCTTCAATCTGCTACAACTGAAATGGCGCGTACGAAAATCGTCAAGCGTTTGAAAGTTGTTGAATCAATCATGAAGTCTGACAACAAGCCAGAGTGGTTCATGATGGAAGTTATTCCGGTTCTTCCTCCGGATCTTCGTCCATTGGTACCTCTTGAAGCTGGTCGTTTCGCAACTTCAGATCTTAACGACCTTTACCGTCGTGTGATCAACAGAAACAATCGTCTTAAGCGCCTAAAAGAGCTTAATGCTCCAGAAATCATCATCAGAAACGAAAAGCGTATGCTTCAAGAAGCTGTTGATGCTCTCTTTGATAACGGCCGTCGTGGTAAAGTGTTCACTGGTGCTAACAAACGTCCACTTCGTTCACTTTCGGACATGCTTAAAGGTAAGCAAGGTCGCTTCCGTCAAAACCTACTTGGTAAGCGTGTCGACTATTCAGGTCGTTCGGTTATCGTGGTTGGACCAAGCCTTCGTCTTCACCAATGTGGACTTCCAAAGCTTATGGCCTTGGAACTTTTCAAGCCATTTATCTATAATAAACTGATTGAAAAAGGTCACTGTACAACGATTAAAGTTGCCAAGAAGATGGTTGACCAACAAAAGCAAGAAGTTTGGGATATCCTTGAAGAAGTTGTTCAAGAGCACCCAGTACTACTTAACCGTGCACCAACTCTTCACAGACTTGGTATCCAAGGTTTCGAGCCAATTCTTATTGAAGGTAAAGCGATCCAGCTTCACCCACTCGTTTGTACTGCCTTTAACGCCGACTTTGACGGTGACCAAATGGCCGTACACGTACCACTATCAATTGAAGCTCAAGTTGAGTGTCGTATTCTTGCAATGTCGACAAACAACATCCTTTCTCCAAAAGATGGCACACCAATTATCGTTCCTTCACAGGATATCGTTCTTGGTCTTTACTATATGTCACGTAAGCGTCCATTCGCTCGCGGCTATGGCAAAGTATTCTCTTCGAAGGAAGAAGCTCAGTTCGCTTATCACTCAGGAAATCTTCACCTTCAGGCGCCGATTAAAGTACGTATTAAAAACGTAATTCATGAGACTACTGTAGGTCGTACATTTGTTTACGATGTAATCCCAGAGTGCTTGAAGTTTGATGACATCAATAAAGTTCTTGATAAGAAGTCTATTGGTAAGCTGATTGACCTTGCTTATCGTGTTGGATCTGAGAAGGACACTGTACTTCTTGCCGATGCGCTTATGAGCCTTGGTTATCAGTATGCAACGAAAGCTGGTATCTCTATTAACGTAAATGACATGACTATTCCTGAGGAAAAACCAAATATCCTCAATGTAGCTTATGGTGAAGTTGATAAGATTACTGAAGAGTACAACGAAGGTTCTATTACTAACGGTGAACGTTACAATAAGATCATCGACGTTTGGGCTCAGACAAATGAAAAGCTAACCAAAGTTATGCTTGAGCGTATTTCACAAGATGAGTTCGTGAATGAGAAAGGCGACAAAGAAGTTGCTCCATCATTTAACTCAGTCTTCATGATGGCCGATTCTGGTGCCCGTGGTTCGACGGCCCAGATGAGACAGCTTGCAGGTATGCGTGGTCTTATGGCCAAGCCATCTGGTGAGATTATTGAAACTCCGATTACTTCTAACTTCCGTGAAGGCCTAACGGTTCTTCAGTACTTCTCCTCAACTCACGGTGCACGTAAGGGTCTAGCCGATACAGCTCTTAAAACAGCTAACTCAGGTTACCTAACTCGTCGTCTCGTTGATGTTGCTCAGGATGGTATTATTCGTTCTGAAGATTGTGGCGCTACAGATGGCATCACAATTACTTCAAGAATTGAAAGTGGTGAAGTTGTTGAAGATGCTGGTGAACGTACAATGGGTCGTGTGACTGCTCAGGCCGTTACAGGATCTGACGGTCAAGAGATCTTCGGGCGTAACCACCTTTTAGTTGAAAAAGACCTTGAAGTGCTACGTGAGCACGAAGTAGACCAAATTAAAGTACGTTCAGTACTAACGTGTAAAGAACGCTACGGCTTCTGTGCAGCTTGCTTTGGTCGCGACCTTGCTCGCGGAAAAATGGTTTCTATCGGTGAAACTGTCGGCGTTATCGCTGCTCAGTCGATCGGTGAGCCGGGTACTCAGCTTACGATGCGTACATTCCACGTTGGTGGTACTGCAACAGCTGGTGCACAGGTTAACAAAACAGAAGTTCGTACAGCAGGTACGATCGCATTTGATAACGTTAAAGTTGCTGAGACTCCAGACGGCGGCCTTATCGTTATGAATAAAACAGGTAACTTCATTATCAAGAATGCTCTTGGTGATGAAAAAGAACGCTACCCAGCGGTTTACGGTTCTCGTCTATTCTTCAAAGAAGGACAAGAAGTGAACGTCGGTGATCGTATTATTGAATGGGACCCGTTTGCCATTCCGATGATCTCTGAAGTTGCAGGTTTCGCTAAGCTTGAAGATATTAAAGCTGGTGTAACTGTTACTGAAGCGGTTGACCCTGTTACAGGCCTGACAACTAAGACTGTTCTTGAGCATAAAGATCCTTCAATGCAACCACGTGTTGCTATTTTGGATGCTTCAGGAAATCCAATCTTGGTTCCAGGTACTAAGCGCTATGCTGTTTATCGTCTACAAGTTGGCGCTACGCTAATGGTAAGTGACGGTGATGAAGTAAGCGTTGGTTTTGCTATTTCAAAAGTTGCTCGTGAAGCTGCTAAAACAAAAGACATCACCGGTGGTCTTCCACGTGTTGCTGAACTTTTTGAAGCACGTAAACCAGGCAACGCGGCTCAGATTGCTGATATCTCAGGTACGATTGAGTTTGGACCAGAACTTCGCGGTTCACGTCGAATCATCATTCGCCCTGAAGACGGTACAGATCCTGTAACTTATACGGTTCCAAAAGGTCGCTACGTTATCGTTAACGAGGGGGACTATATTCGTGCCGGTGAACCGATCATGGACGGGGCTTCTAATCCACATGACATCCTACGTGTTATGGGTATTAAAGCTCTTGCTCGTTACATCGTTGATGAGATCCAAGAAGTTTACCGTCTTCAAGGTGTTAAAATTGATGACAAGCACATCGAAGTGATTGTTTCTCAAATGCTTAAGAAGAAAGAAATCAACCAAGTTGGTGACTCGACTCTTGTAGCTGGAGATCAATTAACTAAGGGTGAACTTGCTGAAGTTAATGACGCTCTTGAAGCACAGGGATTAGAAAAATCTGATGGCCGTCCACTACTACTAGGGATCACCAAAGCTTCATTGACTACTGATTCGTTTATTTCTGCTGCATCGTTCCAGGAAACTACTAAAGTGCTAACTCAAGCATCTCTAGAAGGTAAGAAGGATATGCTTCGTGGTCTGAAAGAAAACGTCATCATGGGTCGCCTAATTCCAGCAGGTTCTGGTATTTCTCGCTACCGCGACTTTGACGCTGTAGTTGAGGGAGAGGAAGAAACCCGCACAGAAGAAGCTACGCTTACGTTTTAATTAAAAGAGGCTTGTCCTAGCTAGTGTGTCGTGTTACATACGCTAGCTAGGTGAGACTCAAATGTTGAATAGAGTTCCCGTCCAGGCTGTTTAGAAGGAGCATTCGTCATGCCTACAATTAACCAGTTGATTCGCAAAGGCAGAATCGACAAAGTAGACAAAACAAAATCACCAGCGCTTAAGGCTTGTCCTCAACGTCGTGGTGTATGTACTCGTGTTTACACGACAACACCTAAGAAACCTAACTCGGCCATGCGTAAAGTATGTCGTGTAAAGCTTACTAGTGGATTCGAAGTTACTTCGTACATTGGTGGTGAAGGTCACAATCTACAAGAACACTCGATCGTATTGATTCGTGGTGGTCGTGTTAAAGATCTTCCTGGTGTTCGTTATCACACAATCCGTGGTGCACTTGATGCCACTGGTGTTGATAAACGTGGACAACGTCGTTCAAAATACGGCGCAAAACGTCCAAAGAAATAGTAAGTAAGTAGTTTTTAATAAACCACTCTCGTAGATCGGCTTGTTGTTTACGAGAGAGTAATTCCTATGGAATGAAGAGGAGAATTTTATGAGCCGTAAGCATCGCGCCCCCGTTAGAGAAGTACTACCTGATCCACGCTATCAAGACGTTGTTGTAACTAAGTTCATCAACTCTCTTATGTTCGGTGGAAAAAAAGCAACTGCAGAAAGAATTTTTTATGCATGCTTTTCTCAAATTGAGAAAAAAACAGGTGAAGAACCTCTAAAACTTTTCAAAAAAGCACTAAGCAACGTAAAGCCAGCTGTTGAAGTTAAGTCACGCCGTATCGGTGGTGCTACTTACCAAATCCCAGTTGAAGTACGTCCAGCTCGTCGTCAGTCACTTGCTATTCGTTGGCTTCGTGACAACGCTAAAAACCGTAACGGTAAAACTATGATGGATAAGCTTGCAGATGAGATGATCGATGCAGCCAACAATCGTGGTGGAGCTGTTAAGAAGCGTGAAGACGTTTATAAAATGGCTGAAGCAAACAAAGCGTTTGCTCACCTTAAGTGGTAATTGCCGCTTAAAAAATGCTTTAAAAAGAATTCAAAGCCTCTTAGAGTGTAAAAACTTTAAGAGGTTTTTTAGTTTTAGGTTTTAAGGAATATCCATGGCCACCAATAAAGATTTATCGATCGTTAGAAATATCGGGATTATGGCCCATATTGACGCCGGTAAAACGACTACGACTGAGCGTATCCTCTATTACACCGGAAAAAATCATAAAATCGGTGAAGTTCACGACGGCGCCGCCACTATGGACTGGATGGTTCAAGAGCAAGAGCGCGGAATAACTATTACTTCTGCTGCGACGACTTGTACTTGGAAAAAATCAATCATCAATATCATCGATACTCCAGGTCACGTTGATTTTACGATTGAAGTTGAGAGGTCACTGCGCGTACTCGATGGAGCAGTTGGTGTTTTCGATGCCGTGTCTGGCGTTGAGCCTCAATCAGAAACAGTTTGGGGGCAAGCAGACAGATATAAAGTACCAAGAATTGCCTTTGTGAATAAAATGGACCGCGTCGGTGCAGATTTTCACAATTGTATTAAAGAAATTCGTGAGCGCTTGGCCAAGAAGGCTTCGGCCATTCATCTTCCTATTGGAAGTGAAGATACTTTTAAAGGCATCGTTGATGTTGTTACTTTGAAAGCACTGTATTTCAAAGAGGATGACCTTGGTTCAACAGTAACCATTGAAGAGCTCGATGCCGACCTTTTGGAAGAAGCTAAGATCGCTCGCGACGAACTAATTGAGCATCTTTGTGATTACGATGATGCTCTTGCTGAAGAATATCTCGGCGGCGCTGATATATCAGATGATGTGGTGAAAAAAGCACTACGTATTGCCGTTTGTGATCACCATTTTATTCCAGTCCTATGTGGCTCAGCTTTCAAAAATAAAGGCATTCAACCTTTGCTTGACGCCGTTGTAGCCTATCTGCCTTCTCCTATCGATCGTGGAGAAATTAAAGGTCACAACGTTAAAGAATATGAAAAGGTTGAAATAAGAAAGCCTGAAATTGATGATGCTTTTTCTGCACTTGCTTTTAAAATCGCTACCGACCCATTTGTTGGTAGTATTACTTATATTCGTATCTACTCCGGAGAGCTTAAGTCCGGTGGAACGATTTACAATCCACTCAAAAAGAAGCGTGAGCGAATTACTAAAATTCTACAAATGCACGCAGACAAAAGAACCGAGCTCGACACTGCCCAGGCAGGAGATATTGTCGCGGTGTCGGGGCTTAAAGAAACAACGACGGGCGAAACACTTTGCGCTGAAAATAAGCAAATTATTTACGACCTCATGGACTTTCCTGAGTCAGTGATATCAATTGCGATTGAGCCGAAGACGACGGCCGATGAAAAGAAATTGATGGAGAGCTTAAAGCAGCTGAAGCTGGAAGATCCGTCGTTTACTTTTTCGGGCAACAAAGAAACAGGACAATTGCTTATCTTCGGCATGGGCGAGCTCCACCTCGATATTATCGCTGATCGCTTGATGCGAGAGTTTAACGTCGGTATTCGCGTTGGTAAGCCACAGGTTTCTTACCGCGAAAGTATTGCAGGCTCTGCTACTGGTGCGGCCGAGTTTAATCGCGAGCAAGGTGGTAAGATGCAATACGGTCAAGCCACAATTAAAGTTGAAAAAGCTGACAGTCCCAATGGTGTGCTCTTTGATACAACAATCAATAAGCGCGAATTTCCAGCCGAGATTTTAGCCTCAATTGAAAAGAGTATCCATGACAGCGCACCGGGTGGCGCCATGGCCGGCTATCCGTTTGTACATATTAAGGCGACGCTCTCTGGAGCGCATTATAACGAGCTTGATGCATCAGAGGTTGCTTACGCTATTGCAGCTTCACAAGCCTTTAGAGAGGCCTGTAAAAAGGCCCAGTTGCGTCTCTTGGAACCAGTCATGAGATTAGAAGTAGTCACGCCGATTGATTACACCGGCGATGTTATTGCCGACATCAATATGAAGCGTGGAAAAATCGTTTCTATGGGCTCTAAGCAAAATAAAGAGCAGCTGATTGCTGAGGTGCCTTTGGCCGAAATGTTCGGCTACAGCACCGATTTACGTTCTAAGACGCAGGGCAGGGCAAGTTTCACCATGACCTTCCTTAAGTATGAGGAAATGGGTATGGACTTGGCTAAAACAGTGCTTGAAGCAAAAGGTATATTTATTTAGTTAGAAGGTTTTTGAAAATTTTTAAGGCCCTGCGAAATATTTTTAAGAAAATAGTTTGACATAGGGCCGCACGAACACTAAAAACTCGATTCAATTCGAATTTGAAGAAATAGCAAAAAGCTAATTGAGGTCTTTTACATGAAAGCGATGAGACTACGAATTAAATTACGTGCGTATGATCACAAGTTATTGGACAGCTCTGTTACCGAGATCGTTCAAACCGCACGCGAAACAGGTGCTAGAGTAGCTGGTCCTATTCCACTACCTACCGAGATTAACAAATTCACTGTATTGCGCTCACCGCACATTGATAAAAAATCTCGTGAACAATTTGAAATGCGTACGCACAAGCGTTTGATCGATATTGTTGACCCGACTCAACAGACAATTGACTCACTTATGAAGCTCGATTTGTCTGCAGGCGTTGACGTAGAGATTAAGTACTAGTACAAAGCGCTGATATAAAAATGAACTAAGTAGTCTGACAAAACGTTTTACTACTAGATATAGCAAACCATGTAGGCATCCCTAAAGTTGGGGTGATGCTGTGGAGGATAGATGGCTGAGGAAACAAAAGCTCAAGAAGTTGCCGCGCCTACGGGCAAAGCAGGCGTAGAATTATCGTCATTCTACGGTATCAAAGCGGGTATGACTCGTATTTTTGATGAAGCTGGAAATCATATTCCAGTAACAGTAATCAAATTGATCCCAAACGTAGTCACACAAATCAAAACAATCGACAAAGACGGCTATGAAGCATGTCAAATTGGTTTTGGCGAAAAGCGCGAAAAGCTAATCACTAAGCCAATTAAAGGTCAGCTTGCAAAAGCTAAGACAGACAAGCTCGTAACTCGCTTTGCTGAAGTTAAAGTCGCTGGTGTTGACGCTTCTGCCGTTGGGCAAGAAGTTTCAATCGCATCTTTTACTGCCAATACTTCTATTGACGTTACAGGCGTCACGAAAGGTAAAGGCTTCCAAGGTGTTATTAAGCGCTTTAACTTTTCTGGTGGTCCAGGTTCACACGGTCATACATTTCACCGTGGTACAGGTTCTATCGGTCAGCGCGCGACTCCAGGTCGTGTTTGGAAAAATAAAAAATTACCAGGCCATATGGGTGATAAGAAGCAAACTGTTCAAAACCTATCAGTTGTTGAAGTTAACGCTGACAAAGGTTACATGTTGATTAGAGGATCAGTTCCTGGATCAACGAGCAGCTTCGTACGCATCTCTAAAGCCGTTAAAAAGAATAAGTGAGAGAGGCGAGCATGGCAGATATAAACGTACTCAATTCAAAATTTGAAGCCTCTGGTAAGCTAACAACAAACGTTAGCTTAACTGCAGAAGACATCAATGTTCCAGTTGTTCACCAAATGGTTAAGGCAACTCTAGCAGGTCGTCGTCAAGGTAACGCTAGCACAAAGACACGTGCTTTTGTTTCTGGTGGCGGTAGAAAGCCATTCAAGCAAAAAGGTACAGGTAGAGCTCGTCAGGGTTCAACTCGTTCAGGCTTGATGGTTGGCGGTGCTACAGTATTTGGCCCACTACCACGTGACTATACTCAAAAAGTTAATAAGAAAGTTGCTCTTAAGGCTGCTCAATCAGTTATCGCTGACAAGCTTCAAGCTGGTAAGTTAACTGTTGTTGAAAAGTTTGATTCTGATGGGAAGACAAAAAATATGTTTGCTCTTCTTAATGGAAAAGGTCTTTTGCCAGCTCTTATCGTAACAAAAGAAAAAGAATCTCCAGCTCTTCGCGCTGTACGTAACCTACAGTATGGCAAAGGGATGTCTGTTGATGGCTTCAGTGTTTATGAAGCAGTTAAATTCGAAAACCTAGTTATCGAAAAAGCAGCTCTAGAGACTCTGCTAGAGAAGATGGTGTAATCATGGCGAAATTAGAAAACATTCTAAAGAAAGCTCTTATTACTGAAAAAACTTCAGCAGTAAGTGAAAAACTAAACCGTTACGGCTTCATGGTTGATTTGAAATCTAATAAGAATCAAATCAAAGAAGCTGTAGAAACTTTTTATAACGTTAAAGTTTTAAATGTTAAGACGAGCATCCTTCCTGGCAAAGTAAAGCGTCGTGGAAAGAGCACAACTAAGACATCTAAAACTAAAAAGGCTTTCGTTCAATTGAAAGAAGGCCAGAAGATTGAGTTCTTCAAAGGCGTATAAGCTAAGTTGAATAAGCCTCCCCGATAAGTAGGCTTGCCGATAAAGGAATGATTATGGGTATCAAAAAATTTAAACCGACAACACCAACACTACGTCAGACGGCGTTGTTGTCTAGTGAAGACCTCACTAAGGGTGTTAAAATTAAGAAGTCTCTTCTTAAAAAGATGAGCGAGACTGCTGGTCGTAACAACACTGGCCGTATCACTGTTCGTCACCGTGGTGGAAGAGTTAAGCGTCGTTACCGTTTGATCGATTTCAAACGTAACAAGCTTGAGATCCCTGCAAAGGTTCAAGCGATCGTTTACGATCCAAACCGTACATGTAATATCGCTCAAATCGCCTATGCTGATGGCGAAAAAACTTTCATCCTTGCTCCACTTGGATTGAATGTTGGCGATACCATCATCTCTTCAAAAGAAGCCGATATTAAAGTTGGTAACTCAAAGCTACTTGCTGACATCCCAGTTGGTACTTTGGTTCACAACGTTGAGCTTAACCCAGGAGCAGGCGGACAGATGGCCCGTTCAGCTGGTGCTTATGTTCAAGTTATGGCGAAAGAAGGAAAAGATATTCTTCTTCGTATGCCTTCAGGCGAACTAAGAAAAGTTAAGCAAGAGTGCCGCGCGACCATCGGTCAAGTTGGTAACTTGGATCATGAAAAAGTAGTTATTGGTAAAGCTGGTCGTAATCGTAAACTTGGTATTCGTCCAACCGTTCGCGGTGTTGTGATGAACCCAGTTGATCACCCACATGGTGGTGGTGAAGGTCGTACTTCAGGTGGTCGCCATCCGGTTACTCCTTGGGGTCAACCAACTCGTGGTTACAAGACTCGTAAGAATAAGCGTACTAATAAATTTATTGTTAAGAGAAGAAAGTAAAGCGCATTAAATAGCGCTGGAGGCAGATATGGCTCGTTCGTTGAAAAAAGGTCCATTTTTGGATGAATCAGTACTCAAGAAAGCAATTGCTGCTCAAGAGGAAGGTTCAAAAGGTAATAAAGTGATCAAGACTTGGTCACGTCGTTCAACAATCATTCCTGATTTCGTTGGATTGACCTTCGCTGTTCATAACGGCAAGAAGTTTATTCCTGTATATGTGACTGACCAAATGATCGGTCACAAACTCGGTGAGTTTGCTTTGACACGCACTTATAGCGGTCACGGCGCTGACAAGAAATCGAAGAAGTAAGAGGAGTAAATAATGACTATCGTAGTTAAAAACAACAATGTAGGCATCTCTCCTCGCAAAGTTCGTCAGGTGTTGAACCTGATTCGCAACAAGAAAGCTTCTGAAGCTCTTCGTACTTTGCGCTTTTGCGAGAAGAAAGAGATTTCACTAATGCTCACTAAACTAATCAATAGTGGCTTAGCGATTGCTTCAGAATCAGAAAAATATGACCTTGATAACTTGGTGCTAACCCAGATCTTCGCTGACGGAGGTCCAACGCTTAAGAGAATTCAGCCACGTGCTCAAGGCCGTGCGTTTAGAATTCTAAAGCGTACAAGCCACGTTACTGTTCAACTTAGCGAAGTTTAATAAGGAAAGAGGAAGATCATGGGACAAAAAGTTCACCCTTACGGATTTAGACTTGGTTACATTAAAGGCTGGCATTCTAATTGGTATGCTAAAGAAGGATATTCTGATGCCCTACATGAAGACCTAAAAATTCGTCAGTACGTAGAAAAAAACATGAAGAACGCGGCAGTCGCAAACGTTGATATCGCCCGTACTTCTGACCAAGTAAAAGTTACAGTTTTTACTGCTAAGCCTGGCGTAGCAATTGGTAAAAAAGGTACTGGTATTGAAAAAATCCGTAATGACCTTAAGAAGCTTACTAAAGGCACGATGATCTTTAATATTGCTGAAGTTAAGCGTCCGGATGCTGATGCTAAGTTGATCGCTGAAAACATTGCAGGACAGCTTGAAAAGCGCGTGGCTTTCCGTCGCGCTATGAAAAAAGTTATGCAATCAGCATTCCGTGCTGGTGTTAAAGGGATCCGCGTTCGCACAGCTGGCCGTCTTGGCGGTGCTGAGATCGCTCGTTCAGAAGGATATTCTGAAAGAAAGGTTCCACTACACACATTGCGTGCAGATATTGATTACAACACAGCTAAAGCTCACACCACTTACGGCGTAATTGGCGTTAAGGTTTGGGTTTATAAGGGCGAAATTTACAAGTAATTTCGACTACTTAAGGATTAAAGAGGTTCATCATGCTGAGTCCAAAAAAAGTTAAATGGCGTAAGCAACAAAAAGGCCGAATGAAAGGCAAAGCTTACCGTGGAAATACGATCACATTTGGTGATTATGCTATACAAGCTACGACTTGCGGGTATATAACCAACCGCCAAATCGAGGCTGCTCGTATTGCAATGACAAGGAAGATTAAAAGAGGCGGTAACGTCTGGATTAAGATCTTCCCTGATAAATCTTTGACCAGAAAACCAGCGGAAGTCCGTATGGGTAAAGGTAAAGGTTCACCAGAGTCATGGGTAGCCGTTGTTAAGCCAGGTCGTGTTTTATTTGAAATTAAACACACGGATGTTGACCTGACTATCGAAGCACTGAAGCTTGCAGCATATAAGCTACCGGTAAAGACGAAGATTATTAAGCGCGAAGACGCAGCCAATTAGTAGAAGTTGATTCGAAGAGGAAGTTATGGCCGACGTAATGAACATGAAAGATATACAAAGTTGGGATGCCGCTAAGATCGATGCTAAGGTTCTTGACCTTCGCAAAGAAATTTTCGGCCTGAAGATGCAGCAGTCTGCAGCAGGCATGGAAAAGCCACACCAACTTAAAGTATTAAAGAAAAACATCGCCCGTTTGCTTACGGCTAAAACCGCTGCTCAAGCGAAATAAGAGGAAGTTTTATGACTACTGAAATTAACAACTCCTTCAAGCGTAAACTTACAGGTGTTGTCGTTAGCAACAAAAATGAAAAAACGATCGTTGTAAATGTTCAACGTCGTTATAAGCACAGTACTTATTCGAAATTTATTACAAAATCGAAAAAGTATCATGCACATGATGTTGAGAATAAAGCAAACCTTGGTGATTTTGTAACAATCATTGAGTCACGCCCTTATTCAAAGCTCAAGAAGTGGGAACTTTTAAGTATAAATACTGCGAAATAAGATATCGCTGAGGATAGTGAGGCATTGCCATGATTCAAATGCAAAGTAAGCTGGACGTTGCTGATAACTCCGGTGCAAAAGAAGTAAAATGTATTAAGGTCCTAGGTGGATCTAAGCGTATGTCTGCTGGCCTTGGTGACATTATTGTCGTAGCCGTTCAGCAAGCATTGCCAGGTGGAAAAATTAAAAAAGGTGACGTTAAAAAAGCCGTCATCGTAAGAACTGTTTATCCGATTCGTCGTGAAGATGGTTCATACATCCGCTTTGATCAAAACAGCGTTGTAATTTTGAACCCAAATAACGAGCCAGTTGGTACACGTATTTTTGGACCAGTTGCTCGTGAGCTTCGTAATATGAACTTTACTAAGATTTGTTCTCTTGCCCCAGAAGTTCTGTAAGGCAAATAGGAAATAGTTATGCAAAAGATGAAACTAAAAGATGAAGTAATTGTTTTGGCAGGAAAAGATAAAGGCAAGACTGGTACAGTTGAGCAAATCTTCACAGCGAAAAACAAAATCCTAGTTAAAGGTGTAAACCTTGCTAAGAAAGCAGTACGTCCTTCACAAGAAAACCCAGCTGGTGGTTTCCTTGATGTTGAACGTCCGGTTCATGCAAGCAACCTGGCACTAGTAAGCCCAAAAACAAAAACAGCTACTCGCGTTCGCATTGAAGTTCGCGATGGTAAAAAAGTTCGTGTCGCTGTCAAATGCGGCTCGGTACTTTAAGTAATAAGTAGTAGAGGCAGAAATGAAAAGTCGCTTACATGAAATGTACAATAATGAAATCAAAGCCGAGATGGTTAAGAAGTTCAGCTACAAGAACATCAATCAAGTTCCTAAACTTGAGAAGATTATCGTAAACAGTGTCACTCGTGATGCAGTTTCTAACGGTAAAGTTGTTGATAGCATTGCAGAAGATCTTGCTGCCATCACTGGTCAAAAGCCAGTTGTTGCTCGCGCCAAGAACTCAATTGCATCATTTAAGCTTCGCGAAGGTATGCCGCTAGGCGCTTTCGTAACTCTTCGTGGCCCGAAAATGTATGAGTTCCTTGATCGCTTGATCAATATCTCATTGCCACGTGTTCGTGACTTCCGCGGTGTATCTCCAAAGGCTTTTGATGGCCGTGGTAACTACACTCTTGGAATGAAAGAACAAATCATTTTCCCAGAAATTAACTATGACAAAATTGATAAAGTTCGTGGTCTCGGTATTTCTATCGTAACTACTGCTAAGTCAAATGAGGAAGGCCGCGAGCTCTTGGGCTTGTTCGGAATGCCTTTTAGGAAATAAGGAAAGAGGTCACGATGCCAGCACGTATTGCTAAAATGGTTTCAAACAGAAAAAAGACAAAGCTGTCTAACAGATACGCGGCAAAGCGTACTGAGCTAAAGAAGAAGTTGATCGATGAAAATCTATCAGCCGATGAAAGAGCTGCAGCAATGTTCGCGCTACAACGTTTGCCAAGAAATTCATCACCGGTTCGTATTCGTAACCGTTGTGAATTGACAGGTCGTTCACGCGGATACTATAGAGCATTTAAACTTTCACGTATCGCCCTGCGCGAATACGCCTTGCGCGGCATGCTTCCGGGTGTGACCAAGTCGAGCTGGTAATTTAGGAGATTTGAGCCATGATGACAGATCCTATCGCAGATATGCTAACTCGTATGCGCAACGCCATTAGTGCGGGCCATGATCGTGTTGAATTCCCTGCTAGTAAAATGAAAGCTGGTATTTGCAAAGTTCTTAAAGACGAAGGCTTTATTAAGTCCTTTAAGATCATCGCTAAGTCACAAGCTGATATTAAATTAAAAGTAGTCTTTAAAGAGGGTGCTATCGAAGGACTTAAGCGTGTATCTACACCTGGTCTTCGTCGCTACTCTAGCTATCAAGATACTCCAAGAGTTATGAGTGGATTGGGAACTTCAATCCTTTCAACTTCAAAGGGTATTGTCTCTACTCGTGAAGCGAAGAAGATGAAAATTGGTGGCGAAGTAATTTGTAACGTTTGGTAAGCTCTAGATTGTTAGAAAACTGAGGAACGAGCTATGTCGAGAATTGGAAAAGAACCTATTGTTTTGCCTGAGAAGGTAGAAGTTAAAATCCAGGAAACTTTTGTTTCTGTTAAAGGCCCAAAAGGTCAGTTGGAATTTACTTTCCCAAACAATGTAAAATTTGAAAACAACGGTAAAGAAGTTGTTGTTGCTCCTATTGATGAGAGTGTTAAAGCTCGCTCAATGTGGGGAACAGCTCGCACTATCGTAAGTAATATGGTTGTTGGTGTTAGCACTGGCTTCGTTAAGTCTTTAGAGTTTAACGGTGTTGGTTATAAAGCTGTAGTTTCTGGTGACACACTCACTTTGAACCTTGGTTACTCACACCCAATCGACTTTAAGCTTCCTGAGGGCATCACTGCAAAGGTTACAAAAAACGTAATCGATTTTGCTGGATGTAATAAGGAATTGGTTGGTTATGTCGCATCAAAAGTGCGTTCATTCCGCCCACCTGAGCCATATAAAGGTAAAGGTCTTAAGTACACTGATGAAACAATTATTCGTAAAGCTGGTAAGACCGGCGGTAAGAAGTAATAGGCCGTTAGCCAAGTTTAGGTGAAAAAATGAGAAAGCCATTAAAAAAATTAAAAGATGAAGGTCAAGCAAAGCGTATGCGCCGTAAGCTTTCAATCCGTAAAAAGATTGAAGGTTCTACTGAGCGCCCACGTCTATGTGCGATCCGTTCAAATAAAAACATTTCTGTTCAAGTTGTAGATGATGCAAAAGGTGTAACACTTTTCGCAGTATCAACATTTGGCAAAAATGCTGTTGGCAAAGGTGGTAACAAAGAAGCTGCAAAGCTTGTTGGTGCCAAAGTTGCTGAAAAGCTTAAGGCTAACAATATTGCCACCGCCGTATTTGACCGCAACGGCTTTCAATATGCGGGCGTCCTATCTGTTCTTGCTGATTCTATCCGCGAGAATGGAATTCAGGTTTAAGGTTGAGGTTGTAGATGAGCGATGAAGTTAAAACTGAAGAGACTACTGTAGAAGAAGGCGCTAAGACTGAGCGTGCACCTCGTGGCAAAGGTAAAAGAGACCAAGCTCCACGTAAAAAAGTTCAAACTGTTGAGTCTGAATTTGAAGAGCGTGTTGTAGCTGTTAACCGCGTTGCTAAAGTTGTTAAGGGTGGCCGTCGCTTCTCTTTCTCAGCTCTAATGATCGTTGGTGACAAAAAAGGTCGCGTTGGATACGGACTTGGTAAAGCCAAAGAAGTTCCAGAAGCAATTAGAAAAGCAACACAAGCTGCTCATAAGAACATGATTAATGTTCCTCTTGAGCACGGTACAATCCCACACAAGACAATTGGTGAGTTTGATGCCGGTAAGCTTCTGTTTATGCCTGCTGCTGACGGTACAGGTGTTAAAGCTGCTGGTGCTTGTCGTTCAATTCTTGAGCTTGCAGGCGTTCGTAACTGTATGACTAAATCATTGCGTGGCAATAACCCACACAATATTGTAAAAGCAACTTTCATGGCCCTAACAAGCCTACGTTCAGTTGAACAAGTAGCAGCTGCTCGCGGCAAAGACCCAAAAGGTCTTCGTCTAAAGCAATAGTTGCGAGGGATAAGTAATGGCTAATAAAACAATTACAGTTAAATTGAAAAAAAGCATCATTGGTTGTACTGATAAGCAAAAGAACCAAGTAAAAGGTTTGGGGCTTCGTCGTGTTGGTCACGAGCGTACTTTGGAGAACACTCCTTCAGTTCGCGGAATGATCAAGCAAGTAATCCACATGCTTGAAATTAAAGAATAACAAAAGTTAGAGTTGAGAGGATCGTATGTTGACTTTGAAGAACCTCAGTAGCCCAAAAGGCGCACATAAGAACATCAAGCGTATTGGTCGCGGACAAGGCTCAGGCCAAGGTCAGCAGGCTGGTAAAGGTCATAAAGGCCAAAAAGCTCGCGCTGGCGGCGGTGTTCGTACCGGCTTTATCGGTGGTGCAATGCCTCTTTATATGCGTTTGCCAAAGAAAGGTTTCAAAAACGCATTGTTTAAGACAGAATACGCTATCGTTAATTTGTCAGTAATTGCTGATAAGTTTGATGCTGGTGAAGTTACTCGCGAAGCTTTGATTGATGCTGGTGTTCTTAACGGAAACAATAAGCGTCTTCCAATCAAAATCCTTGGTGAAGGTGAGCTTTCAAAAGCACTAACTTTCGTAAATATTGATAAGTTTTCAAAATCAGCCGCAGAAGCAATTTCTAAAGCTGGTGGAAAAATCGAAACTAAATAAGACAAGGAATTCGAGGAATGTCGAGCGGTCACGGAAAACTAGACGAGCTTAAGAAGAAGATCCTCGCCACATTCCTCCTTTTGGTCGTGTACCGCCTAGCTGCGCAGGTTCCCGTACCTGGAGTGAATGCTGAGGCGATCAAAAACTACTTCGCTGAAGGCGGTGGTGGACTTTTTGATATCATCAATACCTTTTCTGGTGGAGCGTTCAAACGCTTCTCAGTTTTGGCCCTTGGTATCATGCCCTACATCACCACCTCCATTATTTTCTCCCTTCTTGGAGAAGTGATCCCACAAATTGCAGAGCTTCAAAACGATGCTGACGGACATAAAAAGATCCAGAAATGGACTCGTTATGCCACTGTCGTATTGTGCTGTATTCAAGGTTACGGCATGGCCGCAGTCTTTGAAGGCTTTAAAACAGGTGGTGGAATGCCAGTCATTCCCGAACCCGGAATGCTGTTCAGGCTGACAACTATGATCACGCTCGCTGGCGGAACGATGTTCCTGCTGTGGCTTGGTGAACGAATTACAGAGTACGGCCTTGAAAATGGCGTTTCTCTTATTATCTTTGCTGGTATCGCCGTTGAGCTACCTTCAGAGCTTCTACAAAAGCTTACACTTTATAGAAGTGGTGAACTTACTGGCATGAGCATGCTGATTTATTTCGGCGTGATCGCAGTAGCATTCTTTGTGGTGGCATTTATTGAACGCGCTTTTAGATCTGTACCTGTTCAATATGCTAAAAAAGTTGTGAATAACCGTGTATACGGTGGCACTCAAACGCTTCCAATGCGTGTTGACACAGGTGGAGTTATGCCTCCAATCCTGGCTTCATCATTGCTAGCTGCCCCAGCAACACTTGCCAGCTTTATTCCAGAGACGAGCAGTATCAAGCCTTATGTAGATACTCTTCAGCAGTCCTTGTATCCAGGGCAATTGTTGTTTAACGTCGTTTTTGCGCTTTTAATTGTTTATATGTGCTACTTCTATGCACCGATTCAATTTAAGACGCAAAAAATCACAGAAATGCTTCAGAAGAATAACGCTTTCATTCCAGGGATTCGTCCTGGAACAAAGACCAAAGAGTATCTCGACTTCATCTTGAGCCGTCTTACGTTCTTTGGTGCGCTTTTCTTGGTTGTTATTTGTGTGCTTCCAGATCTAATCATCGGTGGTCACACCCAACTTGGTGGAACTGCGCTTTTGATTTTGGTTAGTGTCTCTGTGCGTGTGATGATGAATATCCAATCCTTCATGTTCGCCGATCGCTACGAAACCTCGTATAAATCACGCGGCAAGTATAGCGGCAGTAACAGAAGGTTCTAGTTATGAAGCCCCAGTTGATTTTTTTAGGTGCGCCGGGTTCTGGTAAAGGAACCCAAGCTGCAAGAGTTGTAACCCAACTCGGCTATGAGCACCTATCAACTGGAGATCTGCTTCGAAAAGAAATTAAATCGGGATCTGAGCTTGGTAAAAAAGTTACTGCCATTATGGATGCCGGTAATCTTGTAGACGATTTGACGATGATTGAGCTTTTGAAAGCTAATTGCGATCTTGATGGGAAAAACTACATTTTTGATGGTTATCCTCGCAATAAAGATCAGTCTCAGGTGCTAGATAATGAGTTTTTGAAGGGTGTTGCCTCTAAGGCCATCTATTTTGATATTGATTTAGATTTATTGGCCGAAAGGCTGATTAATCGCAGAACCTGCGGAGATTGTGGCGAGATCTATAATCTCAAGAGCAAGCCACCGGCCAAGGCTGGGGTTTGTGATAAGTGTGGGGGATCGAATCTGCAGCAGCGTAAGGATGATAACGAAGAGACGGTTAAGACCCGTCTTGGAGTGTTCCGCGATACCATTGAGCCAGTTTTAGCTCATTATAAGGCGCAAGATCGCCTGGTTCGTGTCGATGCATCCAAAGAGTCTGATGCAGTGTTTAAACAGATTAAACAAGCTATAGACTAGAGCAATTTTAAGATTAACTGATTGAGCTTGCCATTTGGGTCTTGGCCCTTATATACAAGCTCACTACTATAGGATTTTGTGTTTTATTATGACCGATAAAGAAGTTATCGAAGTTGAAGGTGAGGTTGTAGAACTTCTCCCCAATACGAAATTCAAAGTAAGTTTGCCGAATGGACATTCAATCATTGCCCACATTAGTGGAAAGATGAGAATGCACTTTATTAAGATTTTACCCGGCGACAAAGTTTTAGTTGAAATTAGTAAATATGATCTTACCAAAGGTCGTATCACATATAGAAGTAAAGGCCGTTAAAAGAGGAAGCAGTTATGAAAGTTCGTTCTTCTGTTAAAAACATTTGTAAAGATTGCAAAATCGTTAAGCGCAAAGGTGTTCTTCGCGTTGTTTGCAAAACAAATCCAAAACACAAACAAAGACAAGGTTAATCTAAAAGGGGAGTGTAGCTATGGCACGTATTCTAGGCGTTGATATTCCTCGCAACAAAATCATGAGAATCGCATTGCGTTCTCTCTATGGTGTTGGTCCAAAGGTTGCTCAAGAAGTTCTTGAGAAAGCTAATGTAGACGCACTTAAGAGTTCTAATGATTTGAGCGAAGAAGAAGTCAACACAATTCGTATGATTCTTGAAGAGCAGTACACGGTAGAAGGTGATCTTCGTCGTGAAGTCGGCTTGAGTATTAAACGTCTCAAAGACATGGGTTGTTATCGTGGCGTACGCCATCGCAGAGGGCTACCAGTGCGCGGTCAAAGAACGCACACTAATGCTCGTACTCGTAAGGGTAAAGCGGTTGCTATCGCAGGTAAAAAATCTATCAAGTCGATGAAGTAATCGAGCGGAGTAAATAATGGTTAAAAAGACTACTGCTAAGAAAAAAGTAAAAAAGAATATCTCACATGGCATCTGCCATATTCAGTGTTCTTTCAATAATACAATCGTCACTTTCACGGACACTCAAGGCAATGCATTGGCTTGGGCAAGCGCAGGCCAACTTGGCTTTCGCGGTTCAAAAAAGTCGACTCCATTCGCTGCTCAGTCTGCTGCTTTAGAGTCAGCTAAGCGTGCTATGGAACATGGCCTTCACACTGTTGAAGTTCGCGTAAAAGGCCCTGGTGCTGGACGTGAAAATGCTGTGCGCTCACTAGTGCAAGCTGGCCTTCGTCTAACAACTGTGTCGGATCGTTCACCGATTCCTCACAATGGTTGTAAGGCACCGAAGAGAAGAAGAGTTTAATCTTTTAGCTGACTAGGTAAGGAGATCCCATGGCGATCGATAATTTTGTATCTAAAAACTGGTCTAGTATGATCCGTCCCATCACTCTTGAGAATGATGGTGAGAGTTTCAAGGCTAACTACGGTAAGTTCGTTGCAAAACCACTAGAGCGCGGTTACGGCCAGACTCTTGGAAATAGCTTACGTCGTGTACTACTATCTTCACTTCAGGGTGCTGGTATCGTAGCTATCAAAATTGATGGTGTTGAGCATGAGTTCGGCACAATCAATAACGTAAAAGAAGAAGTTTCTGAAATCATTCTTAACCTTAAAGAAGTTCGCTTCAAACTTAAGGGGAAAGAAGATGTAACGCTTACTCTTGAGAAATCAGGAGAAGGCCCAGTTAAAGCTTCAGACATCACTGAAACTGCTAACGTAGAAGTGCTTAACGGCGATCACGTTATCTGTAACGTTTCATCTGGTGGATCTATTAAGATGGAGCTTAAGCTTGCTCGCGGTAAAGGTTACGTAACTGCACTTGATAACAAAGAAGATCATGAGCTTCCAGTTGGCTGGATCTATGTTGATACTTTGTTCTCACCAGTTAACCGTGTTAACTACACAGTAACTAATGCTCGTGTTGGTAAGCGCACTGACTTTGACAAACTTACTCTTGAAGTTTGGACAAACGCAGGTATCGAGCCTTCAGAAGCAGTAGCTTACTCTGCAAAGATCCTTCGCGATCAGCTTGCGGTATTCCTAAGCTTCGAAGACGAAGATGAAGTTGTACGCGTTGAATCTGCTAAACCAGCAGCAGCAGCAAGCGCATCTTCAGCAACTCCAGCAAACAACGCTCTACTTAAGCCTGTTTCTGAACTTGAGTTGTCTGTAAGATCTGCCAACTGTTTGCAAAACGCTAATATCAAATATATTTATGAGCTTGTTTCTAAGACTGAAGGTGAGATGCTTCGTACGAAAAACTTCGGACGTAAGTCACTCAACGAAATCAAAGAAATTCTTACTCAAATGGGCCTTGGCCTCGGCATGAAAGTCGACAGTTTGATGAAAGAAATTAAAGAGAAACAAGACGCCTAGTTGATCGCGGGAGACCGCAGGAGTAGTTATGAGGCACCAAAGACATAAACATAGAATCGGAACATCACCGTCACATCGTACGTCTCTTCTTCGCAACCTTGCGACTGAAGTAATCGATCACGGTAAAATTAAAACAACTCACACTAAGTGTAAGGCCGTACAAGGGTTTGTTGAAAAACTAATCACTCTTGCTAAGGAAGATACTGTTGCAAACCGTCGTCTTGCTTTTTCTAAGCTTGATAACAAATTGTCAGTACAAAAACTTTTCACTGAAGTAGCTCCTAAGTTCAAAGAGCGTAACGGTGGTTACACTCGCGTTCTTAAGCTTGCTGATGGCCGTTGGGGCGACAATGCACCAATGAGTTACATCATGTTGGTTGATTAAGTTACGACTTTAGTTGAAAGCTTAAAAATTAATCGCTAAATTGGACCTTCACAAGAAGGTCCTTTTTTTTATGAAAAATAAACAACTGCCTTTTGGAATAAAATTCTTCATCTTCACCGTCATCCTGGTGGCCACTGTTTCTTACGGTCTGTATGAACGCGGTAAATACGAAGGTCTCAAAGCTGTCAGCAGTGATCCCATCTTAAAGTCGATGCCTGAGTTTCAAGTTTCTCTACTCGATCAAGATGTTATGTTGAGTGGAGCTCAGTGGTTAGAACAATCGCCTAATGGTGGCTTCGTTCATTTTTGGGGAACTTGGTGTGCACCTTGTGAGGCAGAATTTCCCGCCTTTTTGAGTTTTGCTGAGAAGTTTGTCGATCAAAATGTCAGGTTTTTACTTATTGCTGTGAATGACCAAAGAAAAGACGTTTTGAAATTTTTGAAGCGTTTTCCCAATATGAGTTCAAACGTTACAGTGGTTATTGATGAAGCCAACTCAGTTATGCCTAATTTCGGTACTGTAAAGGTACCTGAGACGTATTTGTTTGCACCAAATGGTAAGAACTTGAACAAATACGTCGGTCCGCAAGAGTGGCAGCAAAACTCCTTTGTGGTGCGAGCGAAAGCACTCTTACAAAATGCGGCCGTCAATTCTATAGACGTAGAAAGTCATTGAAATTATTGATTTTTGCATAAAATTCCTCATGACCTAGCTCATCTTAGTGTTCAAGTTTTGATTACTCCCTGCCGAAAAGTTGGACAGTCTCGGGCACGAAGTGTCCAAATCGCGAAGATCGCGGCAAGGAGCAAGTAATGGTCAACTGGAATGATATTGGAAATCTTCACGTCATCACTAAGATGGAAGAGATTCTAAGCAATTGGTTTGGTACTGAGTTGTATTGGACTGATGTTCACGGCAAGATCCACAGTGGTCATCTTGATAAAGATTATAATTTTAAAAGTCACTTCATGAAAGTTCAGATGAAAGACATGAAGTATGGCTATGAATATCTGTCACAGGATATTGAGCGCGTGACTGAAGAAGTTACGGATGCCAAAGAGGGCCGAGTGGTCTTTGAATCATTCTTTAAAGGCGTTTACGGTGTTTGCTCAAAAGTTGAAATTGAAGGTGAGTATGTAGGCGCTGTGTTTGCTTACCCATTCCTTCAAGACGATGTCACGGCAAAAGAGGAAAGCGCTATTGTTGCCCAGATGGTTGAGTGTGGGATGACAGAGGCAGATGCCACTAGTGCTGTATCTCATATGAAGAAGTTGTCTAAAGCAGACGTTGAATACCTTAAAGAGCTTGTTGATCTTTGTAGTGAAGAGATCTCAACTTATCACTTCGAGATTTCAAAGCGTGAAGAGCGTATTCAAGAGCTCAATAGTGAGCTTGGCGAAAAATATCGTTACCATTCAATGATTGGTCGCTCAAAATCAATGCAAAAAGTTTATTCACTTCTTCAAAAGATTTCATCTTCAGATGCTTCTGTGATGATTCAAGGTGAAAACGGAACTGGTAAAGAACTTGTCGCTAAGGCAGTTCACTTTAACAGTCCAAGAAAAGATAATACATTCCTCGCCGTAAACTGTTCGGCCTTTAACGATAACCTTCTTGATAGTGAACTATTTGGTCACGTGAAGGGTGCCTTTACCGGTGCAGTAAAAGATAAAAAAGGCCTATTTGAAACGGCTAACGGTGGAACATTATTTCTCGATGAAATCGGTGATACCTCGCTTTCGATGCAGGTAAAACTACTTCGCGTACTTCAAGAAGGAACTTACCTACCGGTAGGTGCGGCTTCACCACGTCGATGTGATGTGAGAATTATCGCTGCAACAAATAAGAACGTAAAAAAGATGATGGAGACTGGCGAGTTTAGGGAAGACCTTTACTATCGTATTAACGTTTTCAACGTTGCTCTACCACCTCTTCGTGAGCGCCAGGAAGATATTCCTGTGCTTATGGATCACTTTCTTAAAAAGCGTTGTGATGAGACTGGACAGACAATGAAGACATTCTCTAAAAAATGTCTTGAGAAAATGCTTGATTACCCATGGCCTGGTAACGTTCGTGAACTTGAAAACGAAGTTGAAAGACTCGTGGTTCTGGCGGGTGAAGATAAGCAGATTACACCTGATCTATTGTCGCCAAGAATTCTTGAGCACGGTGGAAGTGAAGGTGGATCAGTAGCGGCAAATCGTGGCATTAATACCAATGGTTCACTCAAAGCTGCTCTTGAAGAACTTGAAGCACTAATGATTCGTGAAGGTCTAAAGCGCTGTCAGTTCAATAAATCTCGTCTGGCCAAAGAGCTTGGAATCTCCCGTGCTTCACTTATTATGAAAGTTGATAAGTACGAGCTCGATAAGCGTAAGAAAGCTGCTGGAGAGTAATAAATTACAATGAGTTAATGCGCCGAGCATTAACGCGATGAAATAGCCTCCTAAATCCGAGCAAGTTAATATAACGCCGGATTTATGGAGGTTTTTTTTATGACCGATTTGCTACAGCAAAAACGCGAGCAACTAGTAGAGCTTCGCAAACAGGCTTCCCTTGGTGGTGGTCCAGCTAGAATTGAAAAACAACATGCGCAGGGAAAGTATACTGCTCGTGAAAGAATCGAACGTCTAACTGATCCAGGATCATTTCTAGAGTTCGACCGTTTCGTAAAACATAAATGCACATCGTTTGGCATGGATAAGCAGCATTACTTAGGTGATGGTGTCGTGACTGGTGTGGCAGAAATTAACGGACAAAAAGTTGCGCTTTATTCTCAAGACTTCACATGTTGGGGGGGCGCACTTGGTGCAGCTCACGCAAAGAAGATTTGCAAGATTATGGACTTCGCGCTTGAAAATAGAATTCCTATGATTGGAATTAACGATTCAGGTGGAGCCCGTATTCAAGAGGGTGTTGAAGGCCTGGCCGGTTACGCCGAGATTTTCTATCGCAACGTAAAATGCTCTGGTGTTATCCCACAAATTTCTCTCATCATGGGACCTTGTGCTGGCGGAGCTGTTTATTCACCAGCAATTACCGACTTTATTTTCATGGTTGAAAATACGTCTTATATGTTTGTGACGGGCCCCGATGTTATTAAAACAGTGACTCACGAAGAAATCACTAAAGAAGAACTTGGCGGAGCTAAGACTCACAATCAAAAATCAGGTGTAGCAAACTTTAACTGCGCCGATGAAGATGAGTGTTTTGAAAGAGTGAGAGAGCTTCTTGCCTACATTCCGGCGTCTAATTTTAGAAAGCAGGAAAAAAAGTATAGCGGTGATTCTGTTTATCGCGATAATACAAAAATTAAAGAAACAGTACCGGCCAATCCTAAAAAGCCCTATGACATGAGAGATATCATTCTCGATGTTGTTGATGATGGACATTTCCTAGAAGTGTCAAAAGACTTTGCGATGAATATCCTGACAGGCTTTGGTTCAATCGGTGGAATTAAAATTGGTATCGTTGCCAATCAACCAGCTGTACTTGCTGGCGTACTCGATATTGATAGTTCATGTAAGGCCGCGCGCTTTGTGCGCTTTTGCGATGCCTTTGATATTCCCGTCGTGACACTTGTCGATGTTCCAGGCTTCTTGCCAGGAACAGTGCAAGAGCATGGTGGTATTATTAAGCATGGATCAAAACTTCTTTACGCTTACGCTGAAGCAACAGTTCCACTTATTACGCTTATCACTCGCAAAGCCTATGGTGGAGCTTATGACGTTATGGCGTCCAAGCATATTCGCGCCGATGTAAACTTGGCATATCCAACAGGCGAAATTGCCGTTATGGGTGCCGATGGTGCGGTTAATATTATTTTCAGAAATGAACTTGTAGGGCTTGAAGGCAAAGCTTATGACGACAAGAAAGCTGAGCTGGTTAAGGCTTATGAGGATCAGTTTGCAAATCCTTATAGAGCGGCCGAGCTTGGTTATCTCGATGCTGTGATTCTTCCTGAGGAAACACGCGTGCGCTTGTACGAATATCTTCAAGTGCTAAAAGATAAGAAAATTGAAAAGCCAATGAGAAAACATGGGAATATTCAATTATGATACGCCTACCAAAATCAAATGGATCGAAGAGAGTTCTGATCGCCAATCGTGGTGAGATTGCTGCACGTATTGCTAAAGCCTGTCGTGAGCTTGGTCATACAGCTGTTGGCGTTTGGACTGATGCTGAACCCAATGCTTACCATCTTCACTATTGTGACGAATGGGTGCACTTGCCAGGTAAAGCTAACGCGGAAACTTATTTAAATGTTAAAGCTATTCTTGAAGTTGTAAAAAAACACAAAATCGATGGTGTTCATCCAGGCTATGGCTTTTTGTCTGAGAATGCCGACTTTGCTCGCGCTTTAGATAAGGCCGGCGTCGTTTTTATTGCACCAAACACAGAAGCAATTCGAGTTATGGGTGACAAGGCAACTTCTAAAGCACTTGCGCAAAAAGCCGGTGTACCGGTTGTGCCGGGAACTGCCGAAGCTGTTCCTACTGTTGAAGGCGCGATTAAAGTAGCTAAAGAAATTGGTTATCCCATTCTTCTTAAAGCTGTTGCCGGTGGTGGCGGGCGCGGTATGCGTGCGTGCATGAACGAAGACGATGTTAAGAAAAATTTCGAAGCGGTTGGCCGTGAAGCTAAGGCATCATTTAATAATGGTGATCTGCTCGTTGAGAAATTAGTATTAAATCCGCACCATATTGAAGTTCAAATCTTGGCCGATAAAAAAGGCAATGTTTATCATTTCTTTGAGCGTGAATGCTCTGTTCAGCGTCGTCACCAAAAGATTATTGAAGAAGCTCCATCACCCTTTATTGGCGATGATGAAAAACTTAGAAAAGATATCTGTGAAACGGCCGTCAAACTGGCTAAGGCCGTAAATTACGATTCGGCCGGCACGGTTGAATTTATTATGGGCGAAGATAGAAAATTCTATTTTCTGGAAATGAATACGCGTATTCAAGTTGAGCATCCAATCACTGAGGAAATAACCGGAATTGATCTCATCGTTTGTATGATCCAAAGTGCCTTTGGCGATGATCTCGGCTTTCCATCACAAGAATGGATCACTCGCTCTGGCCACTCAATTGAGTGTCGAATTTGCGCCGAAGATCCAATTACGATGCTACCTGCTCCAGGCAAAGTCACAGGCTTTGAAACCAATTTCCCCCAAGGCACACGCTTTGATCATTGCATCTATCGCGATCTTGAAGTGACGCCAGACTTTGATCCCATGGTTGGTAAACTTGTTGTCACTGGAATTATTCGCGACGTCGCGGTTAGAAAAATGCGCGCGGCCCTCGATGGACTTCATATTGAAGGACTCAAGACAAATATCCCTCTACATAAAGTTATTATGAATGAGCCTAAGTTTTGTGAAGGTCACTATAGTACCAATTATATTAGTGAGACTAAGCCACAAGACATGATTAACTGTGAGTTTGATCATTCATCAATTTATAGCAAGCTAGCGGCCATTGAAGCGCGCCAGTTGGGGTTATAATTATGCGTACTTATTTAATTGATAACGAGCAGAATGAAATCATTATCGATCTAACCAAAACGGTTCTTCATGGCCGTGAGATGGTCGAGTTTGATTTTTCTTCGCTTGAAGATGGACAACGTACTCGTCAGCAAAACGTCAAAGTGAGAAAGCTGGCGGGTGATTACTTTGTTTCTTTTGATGGTCTTTGCTGGAAGCGCGTTGCTCGCCAAGAACTGCCTAAGCGCATTGTAGCGGTTGATCGCGTTTACGATGTCTACCGCGGTTACAAGCCTTCAGGTTTGGCCACTGGTGCAGCCGGAGATCTGGTCACTCAGATGCCTGGCAAAGTGGTTCAAATAGGAATTAAGCCCGGTGATAAAGTTACTCAGGGGCAAACTCTTCTAATTTTAGAGGCCATGAAAATGGAAAATGAAATTAAAACTTCAGTCGATGGTACAGTCAAAGCTGTGCATGTGAAGGTGGGGGATGCGCTAGAGCCGGGTGTCCTTATGATCGAGCTCGACGTTTAATAATTCTCTCTTCCGGCAATCTTAAACTTCGATTGCCGGCTCGCTTCTTTGCGGCGTACTTGGCGTACGCCTCACTCGCTCACCGTTATCTCAGCTTAATCTTACCGAAATATAGAATTATCGAGAGCAATGAAAAATGAGTTATTTTGATGAAAACGACAGAGATCTTGGAATTAGATATTTTTGGAACATAGTAAATGGTTCTAAACTTGATTTGTCTCGTATCCGTTATTTTTATCTTGTTGAACAAGATGATGTTGATCCTAGATTAGATGTAAGTCAGCATGTATATGCAGGGCTAATGCGGAGAGAAGATGGTGAACTTGAGTTTCATGTTACACCAGCTGTATTTAATTTAAGTGAAAGGTTTATTCTATGTTTGATTGCACATGAATTGGGTCATAAAGAGGAAGAGTATGGACAAAGTGAAAGACTCTTAGAGAATGAGATACGTGCAGATGAAAATATTGAAAGAGAATTTGGTTTAGAGGATGTGATTTACTTTCTAGAAACCTACTTAGAAAATTCGTGGAATCCTAATGACTCAGAAATTAGAAAAAGACTTAAGTACTTTAAAAATAAAATTATTTCATAATAGTTGGGCAAGCAGAATCTAGTCCAAGCGAACAAGCTTTCATGGTGAGCTCGCTGGCATCTAGTATATTTCCAGCGCGAGCTTCAATCTCGGCGGCCAAAGAGCAAGAGATAGCTTCGTCTTTGTCGCATGCGAAGCGATTAAAGATCTTGGCCGGAAAATCAAAACCATTGGCGTAAGACCATTCACCCAGAAATGCTCCAAGTGGAATATCCATAACTTTGGCATGCTGAAGAAGCGTGTAGGGCCCAAAGGCTAAAATAAGAGCAAGGATTGAGAGTTTTGTTTTGTTCATACCTAATAGTGTGACTTAGTTTGGGTAAAAAAAGAAGTCTCACTAAATAGTTGAGCTTTAAGATTTTCAAATTGGGAGTAGATAAAAAAGCGGGCTCGATTCTGTACGTCCAAGCCCGCCTTAAAAGCAACTTTCACTCGAGCGCCTATAAACACACACACATGGCACTTAGAACTAGGAGCCTCAACACACACAGCGAGAACTTCAACAGCACCACCACAAGCGCTCAAGAGCAAAAGTCTTATCTTTTATGAATTGGCTTATGGCCCGAGAATTCTTACGAGAAAAGGGCATGAGTAATTTTTACAGGGCTTATTTTTGACCGCGAAGAAGCTTTAAAAGCTGATTGGCTGCTTGATAGGGCGTCTGTTTGGAAGAGGCCACATCGCTAAGGGCCGATTGCCATTGACTCTTAAGCGAAGGGTCGCTTGAAAGCTCGTCCTCAATCATGGCCGACAAGAGTTCTTTGAGCCAAGACTGAGCCTGATTTTTTCTTTTTGATTCTAGTTTATCTTTACCTGCGAGCTGGTACCACTGCTCGATGCTCTTCCAGTAAACATCGAGGCCAATATTATCGCGGGCTGAACAGGTCAGTACCTGAGCTTGCCAAAAATCTTTATGAGATAAGAGTGAAAGAGCGCTTTGATAGTGGGATTTTGCCATCTCGGCCAAAGTTTTTTGATCGCCGTCGGCCTTGTTAATCACGAGTAAGTCTGCAAGCTCGATAATACCTTTCTTAATCCCTTGCAGGTCATCGCCGGCACCGGGTACCAGCATGACCGAGAAGATATCCACCATATTTGAGACGGCGACTTCAGATTGTCCCACGCCAACTGTTTCAACTAATATGATGTCAAAGCCAGCGGCCTCGCATAAGAGCATGGATTCCCGCGTTTTTCTCTCCACTCCACCAAGGGCACCTGAGGTAGGGCTTGGTCGAACAAATGCATTAGGGTGGCGTGAGAGACTTTCCATGCGGGTTTTATCTCCCATGATGGAGCCGCCAGAAATGGGTGAGCTGGGATCAACTGCTAAGACCGCGACTTTGAGATTTTGTTCACAAAGCATCAGTCCCAATTGTTCAATAAAGGTTGATTTACCTACACCGGGCACACCAGAAATTCCGATGCGTTTAGATTTACCTGAGTGAGGTAAAATATCTTTGAGTAGCGCTTGAGCCTGTTTTTTATGCTCAGAATTCTTGCTTTCAATAAGTGTGATTGCTTTGGAGAGGGCCCGAATATCACCTTTTAAAAGCTGATCTTTCATGATTTTCCATGGGCCTGATTAATCTGCACAAGCACTTCTCTAGCAGCATCGGGAATCACAGTTCCTGGGCCAAAGATGCCCTTAACACCGGCTTTGGTTAAGAAGTCATAGTCCTGTTTTGGAATAACGCCACCACAAACCACAATCACATCATCGGCGCCAAGTTTTTTAAGTTCAGCGATCAAATCGGGAATCAATGTTTTGTGACCGGCCGCTTGAGATGAAACGCCGACAACGTGCACGTCATTTTCTAAGGCTTGCTTGGCCACCTCTTCAGGTGTCGAAAATAATGGAGCGAGATCGATGTCAAAACCAACATCAGCAAAAGCAGTGGCAATAACTTTAGCACCGCGGTCGTGTCCATCTTGGCCCATCTTGGCCACGAGCATACGTGGGCGACGGCCGTGAATTTTCTCGAAAGCTTCAATATCAGTTTTTATTTTTTCCCAAGACATATCACCATCATACGCTGATCCGTAGACGCCGGAAACAGTTTGTGACTGAGCTTGGTAGCGCCCCCATACATTTTCAAGGGCTTGTGTTATTTCACCAACAGTGGCGCGAACACGCGCCGCCTTAACTGCGAGGTCAAGGCCATTGCCTTCACCAGATTTTGCATAAGCTGTCAGAGCGGCCAAAGCTTGATCAACCGCTTTTTGATCGCGCTTGGCACGAATTTCTTTGAGTCTTAAAACTTGGGATTCGCGCACAGCTTGATTATCAATCTCAAGAATATCAATCTTCTCTTCTTTGTCAGCATCGAGGCGATACTTGTTCACACCAACGATGACGTCTTCACCGCGATCGATGCGAGCTTGTTTTGCCGCGGCCGATTCTTCAATGCGAAGTTTAGGCACGCCTTTTTCGATGGCCTTGGCCATACCACCAAGAGTTTCAACTTCGTTCATCAGCTCGGTGGCGCGATCGGCGATTTGTTGTGTCAGCTTCTCCATCATGTAAGAGCCACCAAACGGATCGACCACATTAGTGATACCAGTTTCTTCTTGTAAAATAATTTGTGTGTTTCTAGCAATTCGAGCTGAAAAGTCTGTCGGCAAAGCAACCGCTTCATCAAAGGAATTGGTGCGAAGTGATTGAGTTCCACCAAAGACAGCGGCCATAGCCTCAATCGTGGTGCGGATAACATTGTTGTAGGGGTCTTGTTCAGTTAATGACCAACCTGAAGTTTGGCAATGAGTGCGAAGCATTTTTGATTGAATTTTTTGTGGCTTGTAGGCGCTCATCAGTTTTGACCACAGAAGTCTGGCGGCGCGAATTTTAGCAATCTCCATATAGAAATTCATGCCAATGCCAAAGAAGAATGAAAGTCTTGGTGCGAAGTCATCAATCTTCATGCCAGAGGCTAGGGCCGTTTCAACATACTCTTTGCCATCGGCTAAAGTGTAGGCCAGTTCAAGCGCAGCATCGGCACCAGCTTCTTGCATATGATAGCCAGAAATTGAAATTGAATTAAACTTCGGCATGTTCTTTGATGTGTAAGCAAAAATATCAGAGATAGCACGCATACTTGGCTTGGGTGGGTAGATATAAGTATTTCGCACCATGAATTCTTTTAAAATATCATTTTGGATGGTGCCGGATAATTTATCACTACTCACGCCTTGTTCTTCAGCCGCAACAATATAATTGGCTAAGATAGGAAGAACGGCACCGTTCATGGTCATGGAAACTGAGACTTGATCGAGTGGGATCTGATCAAAAAGAATTTTCATATCTTCAACAGAATCGATGGCAACGCCGGCCTTACCAACATCGCCTTTAACTCGTGGATGATCTGAATCGTAGCCGCGGTGAGTGGCCAAATCAAAAGCAACAGAGACGCCTTGTCCTCCGGCCGAAAGTGCGCGGCGATAAAAGGCATTGGATTCTTCTGCGGTTGAAAAACCTGCGTACTGACGAATCGTCCAAGCACGACCAGAATACATCGTGGCCTTTGGGCCGCGAACAAAAGGTTCAAAGCCTGGAAGCGTGTTGGCAAACTTTAAGTCTGCTGTATCTTCTGCCGTATAGAGCGGCTTGATCTCGATACCTTCGGGAGTTTTAACAGTGCTAGGAGCTGTGCCTTTACCCTCTGTGGTCGCAAGATTGTGCCAATCAGTAAGGGTTTTAGATTCTGGTTTGTAATCGTCGCTGGCCATGAATACTCCTAGTATGTGCCTGGTATTATTAGCAAAAACCGCAAGTAATGACTATTGATGACGGTGCGACTTAGACACCAAATAGCAGTCATTTTCTAATTAAAACTCACCGCAAGTGTAAGATATTATGGAATTTTGGTGACTTAGCTGGGGAAAGACTTTCCTCAGATGTTAGGATGCCGGAGTTTCTTGATACAATTTAACTAACACCTCAGGAGGATGAGAGGAATTATGACAAGCGGAGCCCAGAACAACCAAGACTTAATCCTAGAAACATCTCTACAGACTTTCTTTTTTGATGAGCTGACTCAAGTGAATCAAAAAAGCTCAAGACCACTTCCCCGTGAAACAGTTCATTACTCCAGTATCGTGCTCGATCAATACGGCGAATCTGGTAAATACTTTGAAACGATTGAAGGAAAAGTGAGAGATAAAATCCTTGGTATCAAGCTGCTTGAAGCTGGACATCTACCACGTCAAAAACAAGTTAGAGTACTTCGAGACATTGGAGATACTGCACTCTTTCTATGTGGATTTTTCGCTGACTCACTTAATAGCAAGATTGTTGATACTAGTTACTATCAACAGGTCGGTTGCTCAGCCTATCAAAAGCTTAATCATTTGGTTCCAGAAGTTTATGAAACCAAATCATTTTATTCACAATTATCAAAATCTTTTGCCGGCATCACTATGCTGATGAATATCGTTGCCGAGAAAATGGCAAAGCCTGATCAATATGAAGGCATGCTTTTATTTGTTGGTGATCACAATATAAAAGCTTCCTAGGAAGCTTTTATTCAAACTCGCGACCAACAACAACCGTAGACCACTTCTTGCTTAAGACTTTCTTGAGCTTCTTATTGAAATTTTCGTAAGTGATATTTCCAATGGTTGCTAAATTCTTGTGATACCAATCGAGATCTCTACCTTGCAGAACTGGAACAGAATAAACACCTGCCCAATCTTCATTGGTTTGCACATTAATCTGGGCCTGGCCTTGAATCATGGTTTTAACACGTTCGAAATCATCTTTACTTAAACCTTCATCTCTTAAGCGATCAAGGATAGAGCGAATCGCCGCCATGGCAGGTTTTACTTTGTCATGTCCTGAGGCCATATAGATTCCCCAGTATCCACCCTCAAGTGCCGTGAAGTGGATTGGCTGAGCTGTGTAGCACAGGCCTTGGCGATCGCGAACTTCAACAAAAAGCTCTGAGGACTGTCCACCTAGGTGAGCTGAGATAATTTTTAAGGCCGTATGTTCGGCTTCATCCATACCACCGGTTGGAACGGCTGTGAAAATTTGAGTCTGTTCGCGTTCAAACGGAATGAAAGTGAACTCTTCAATCTTTGGTTTATAGGTTTTGCTCTTTGGCTTTTTCCACTCACGTTTCTTAAGCGTTGATAATGCTTCAGAGACTTTGAGATAAATTTCTTCAAAAGGCGCATCACCGCAATAAGTAATAAGCATCTCTTTAGATTTTAAGTTTTTATTGTGAAGCTTAAGCAAGTCTTCTGTTTTTAGACTCTTGATCGACTTGGCCGTGCCGAGCGCATTCATCGAATAAGGGTGTCCGTTGAAAAGGTTAGAAGAAGCTTTTTGAAAACAAACCTTGATTGGGTCTTCTTTCTGATTATCCAGGTGACGAAGAGCAATTTTTTTCTCATGGGCCAAAAACTTGTTTGGCAGGTTGGGCTTAAGTAGCGTTCCGCTAAAGTGTGCAAGTAACTGCGCGAAGTGTTCGCTTTGGCCGTGAAGAGTCAGTCCGTATGCATTCTTTCCTGAAAAGGCAGAAAGTGAAGCTGACATGTCTTCCATGTCATCTTTGAGCGCTTCGTAAGCTTGGCCTTTGTAGCCTTTGGTGATGACACCGGCGAGGGTGTGATAGATACCGTTATTTTTAGCCGTCTCTTCTGCTAGGCCACCGCGAATATAAGTGTGCATAACAAAAGTGGGATTCATCGGGTTGTAGCGGTGAAGTAGTTTAACTCCAGGCACGAGATCAACAAGTTTAACTTGTTGATCGAACTTAGAGCCTTTAATGCCGTTAATTTTGCTCTTGGTTTTAACTTTAGAAAGTTTTTCAAAGCCAGCCTTGAACTTCTCTAAATCGGCTTTGCACTTTTTAACATCAGTACCTTTTGGCACCTGCAAAGAAAAATGAATGGAGCGAGACAAAATAGAACTTAGTGCTGCATCGACTTGAGATTTGGTGACTTGTTTAATTCTTCTGATGAATTCCTCTTCACTGCCAATATCCCCAAATTGAGCGTGACCATGGCCAAGCGAAAAGGCATAGCTCTCTAAAGATTCCATGTCGTAAACTTTTGAGGCGATATATTGATTCTTGATTTTGCGAAGTTCTTTTTCATCAAAACCATTTTCAATGGCGTCTTTGAACGTAGCAATGACTCGATCTCTGGCTTTGGCTAAATTCTCCACAGGAAGACTTAGACGCATGAAGTGCACACCACCATCTGTCATAAACATAGTTGAGCAACTGCATGAATTGGCCAAGCTTTTTTCAACCACAACTTGACGATGCAATCGAGAGCTTTCGCCGTGGCCCAAGCAATTGAGTGCCAAGTCTTCGGCCGGAGAAGTTGCGTCGGCTACATTGGGAGCTTGAATGCTCACCGTAAGGGTTGCCATACGCGTTTCTTTTTCGTGAACGTCGATGGTCGACTTTGCATTTAATTTAAACTTAGGGAAAACGGAGGCGGGGCCTTCTGGAAGTTTAAACTGTTGAACTATATTGGCGACCTTGTCATGACCACCAACGTGATCAATGTCACCGGCAATGACCAGCATCGCATTGGTGAGATTGTAGTATTTTTGTCTAAACTCTTTGAGCTGATCTTGTGTAAAAGCTTTGATGGTTTTCTCTTCACCTAAAATTTGATGAGCATATCCACCAGTAAACGAGTTCTTTTGAATTTGCGAAAAGGCGTATTGATTGGGTGAATCGATGGATCTTCTAAACTCTTCGAAAACGACATCTCTCTCAGGTACCAGATCGTCTTGCTTAAACATTGGATTTGAAACCATGTCCATCAAGATCTTAATCGTTGTATCGAGCTTTGGGTTGGGGCAATTAATATAATAACAAGTGTAATCAAAAGAAGTGAAAGCGTTAATCTCACCGCCAAAGCTTTCAACATCATGAGCAATCATGGCGCCGGGACGCTTAGGCGTGCCTTTAAAGAACATATGTTCAAGAAAATGTGCAATACCCAAGTCTTTACCTGATTCCAGAGCACTGCCGGCGCGAAACCATATCTGTACGCTAGCGCTTGAGCTGCCGGGCATATTAACGAATAAAGTTTGCAGTTTGTTGTCGAGAGTCTTGAGTTGATGTTGCATGCACTTCCATGGCCAAGGGGTTTTTAAGACATTATAGTCGGCTCGAGCTCGAGCGACAAAGTGGAAATCTATGACAAATAGGCATCAAGTAAATTCACTCTATTTGCATTATCCGCATTGCCGGCATCTTTGCAATTATTGTGACTTCTTTAAGTCTGTTCCGGCCGACTTTGATCAGGCGCGTGAAAGTTTTCAGTCAAAGCTAGAGCGGCATTGGGAGCTTCAGGCTCAGTGGTTTGAAAAGCTCGGTTATAGCTTTGCCCCACTTGAAACTCTCTATTTTGGTGGCGGGACTCCATCTTTATGGGATTACACCGGTGCTCAGTGGTTTGAGTCTTTTATGCAAGGTCGCCTTACGCTTGCAAAAAACTACGAATGGACCATGGAAGTGAACCCCGCGGCATGGACTGAAAAAGGTCTCTCGGCCTGGGAAGCACTCGGGGTTAATCGCTTTTCGATGGGTGTTCAGTCGCTTGATGCGCGTTACCTAAAAGTCCTCGACCGTGTTCATTCGCTTGATGATGTTGAAGCTCTATTGACCAGAATGAAAGGCAAGCACTTTAGCGTTGATCTCATGCTTGGCCTACCGTTTAGCGCTGAGTGGAAGCGCGATTTAAAGTTTGAGATTGAAAGTCTGATTGAACGCGGTGCTGAGCACTTCAGTGTTTATATTCTAACAGTGAAAAACAACTATAAACATTTCAAAGAACTACCTAGTGATGAACAGATTGAGGCCGAGTTTGTTCTCACGAGCGATATTTTGCGCGCCCATGGCTTTGATCATTACGAGGTTTCTAATTTTGCCAAAGCCGGTGCTCGGGCCAAGCATAATATTCGCTATTGGCAGGGAAAATCGGTCGCTGCAATTGGGCCGTCCGCTGTTGGTTACCTAGCTCCGACGGGTCATCGATATAAATGGAAGGGACAGCAGGACGAATTTGAAATCGAAGAGCTCTCTAGCGAAGCGATAGAATTAGAGCGGGTTTATTTAAGTTTAAGGCTAGATAGTGGGCTTGTAGACTTTGAGAAGGGATTCTCGCCCGAGCAAAAAGCGCGCTACCAAATATTGTATCAAGGCTGGTTAAACGCTGGTTGGATCAATCTAAATTCTGATCGCAAGGATCTTTGTTTATCTCCTGCAGGTTTTTTAATGATGGATAGTGTCATCGAGTCTTTGATGAAGGCCGAATTGATCAAGTAATTTCAGTAAATTAAAGCTTTTTACCAATTATATTAAGAACCTAGCATTGACACGGCCGCGTCTGCTCCCATCTTTAACTTGTACCCGAGATGAACGTTGAGGTTTGAAAATGAGTGAAACGACAGAGCCAACAGGAACTGAAGAAGAGAAAGTTGAGACTGAAAATGTTGAAACTGAAGTTCTAGAAGCTGAAGAAAATGTAGCAGAGCTTAAGCCCAAGGAAGAGGACTTTAAATCAAAGTTTTATTACCTTGCAGCTGACATGGAAAATTTAAGAAAGCGCCATGACCGCGAGCGTGAACAGCTCATTAAGTTTGGTAACGAAAAAGTGTTATCAGGTCTTTTAGATGTGATTGATAACTTAGAGCGAACAACCGCTGCCATTGAAAACGATGAAGATGAGAAAATTAAAAACATTTTCGTCGGTATCGACATGGTGAGAAAGCAGTTTCTTGATTGCTTGAAAAATAATGGCCTTGAGACAATTGAGTCCATTGGCAAAGATTTTGATCCAAACTTTCATGAAGCTTTGGCGCAACAGCCAGCTCCAGACAAACGTGAAGGCGAAGTTATTACTGAGTACCAAAAAGGTTATGTGTTAAACGGCAGACTACTAAGAGCAGCTAAAGTCGTCGTAGCTAAAAACGATTAATTTAAGAAGTTAATATATGAGGAGACTACTATGGGTAAAATTATTGGTATCGACCTTGGGACAACAAACTCATGTGTCGCAGTTCTAGAAAATGGTAAATACAAGATTATTCCTAATAGCGAAGGACATAATACAACTCCTTCAGTGATTGGTTTTGCCAACAATGGCGATACGCTTGTTGGACAAGTGGCAAAGCGCCAAGCTGTTACAAATCCAAGCAAAACACTACACGGTGTGAAGCGTTTGATTGGCCGTAAATTTGAAACTCCAGAAGCAAAGAAATTTGCCGGTGTTGCTCCGTTTGAGATTTTTTCAAACAAAAATGGCGATGCTTGGGTACGTGTTGATGGCCGTGAAATGTCACCACAAGAGATCTCGGCTAAAGTGCTCGAGAAAATGAAAAAGTCTGCTGAGGATTACCTTGGCGAAAAAGTAACTGAAGCAGTTATTACTGTTCCTGCTTACTTTAATGATGCCCAAAGACAAGCAACTAAAGATGCTGGTAAAATCGCCGGTCTTGAAGTTAAGCGTATTATTAACGAGCCAACTGCTGCAGCGCTAGCTTACGGGCTCGATAGTAAGCACGATAAAAATATCGCAGTCTTTGACCTTGGTGGCGGTACTTTCGATATCTCAATCCTTGAAATCACAAGTGATGGTGTTTTCGAAGTTAAAGCGACTAACGGTGATACTTTCCTTGGTGGCGAAAACTTTGATGAAGAAATCATCGACTTCTTGGCCGAGACTTTCAAAAAAGAAAATGGTATCGACCTAAGAAAAGATCAGATGGCACTTCAGCGTCTAAAAGAAGCTGCAGAGAAAGCCAAGCATGAACTTTCAAGCACAACATCAACAGATGTAAACCTTCCGTTTATTACTGCTGATGCTTCTGGCCCTAAGCACTTAAATGTTAATCTAACACGTGCCAAGTTCGAATCTTTGATTTCAAAGTATATCGACGGTCTAGCGAAGCCATGTCTGACATGTCTTAAGGACTCGGGTCTTGATAAAAATGAAATTCACGAAATCGTTCTCGTTGGTGGATCAACTCGTATTCCAATCGTTCAAGAGCGTGTAAAGGAAATCTTTGGCAAAGAAGCATCTAAAGGTGTTAACCCTGATGAAGTTGTTGCTGCTGGTGCTGCTATTCAAGGCGGTGTTCTTGCCGGTGACGTTAAAGATGTTCTTCTTCTCGACGTAACACCACTTTCACTGGGTATTGAAACTCTTGGTGGCGTGATGACTAAAATCATCGAAAAGAACACAACGATTCCTACTAAGAAGTCACAAGTGTTCTCAACTGCTCAAGATAATCAGCCAGCTGTTAGCATTCACGTGCTTCAAGGTGAGCGTGAGTTCTCTAATGACAATAAAACGCTAGGTCGCTTTGATCTTGCTGGTATTGCTCCAGCTCCACGTGGTGTTCCACAGGTTGAAGTTACTTTTGATATCGATGCCAACGGTATCGTTAATGTTTCAGCTGTTGATAAAGCGACAAACAAGAAACAAGAAATCAGAATTACAGCCGGTTCAGGCCTAACTGATGAAGAAATTGAGCGCATGGTTCGCGAAGCAGAAGAAAATCGCGAAACAGATAAACAGCGTCGTGAAGTTGTTGATGCTAGAAATAATCTTGATGCCCTCATTCTTTCTTGTGAAAAAACGCTTAAAGATGCTGGCGATAAGATTGCAGAGCAAGACAAAACTGATCTTCAAACAGCGATTGATGCGGCCAAGCCAAAGCTTACAAGTGAGAATCTTGATGAGCTTAAAGGTGAGATTGAGCGTCTACAAAATGCTTCTCACAAAATTGCGGAGCAGATGTATCAACAAGCTGGTGCAGCGGGCGCAGAAGGTCAACCTGGCGCAGATGCTGGAGCTGACGCAGGCAATGCAAGTCAGAAAAAAGACGACGATGATGTAGTCGATGCTGACTTTAAAGAAGTTTAGTTTTTTAAATTTTTAGACAGTTTTGAGGTCTCCTATTGATGGGAGACCTCTTCATTTGAAAACGGTGATGTATGGCGAAACGTGATTACTACGAAATTCTTGGCATAGCCAAAGGCTCTTCCAAGGACGAGATTAAAAAAGCATACCGTAAGGTTGCTATGCAACATCATCCCGATAGAAATCCCGATAATAAAGAGTCTGAAGCAAAGTTCAAAGAAGCTTCTGAGGCTGCTGAAGTTTTGCTCAACGAAGAAAAGCGCAAGCGCTACGATCAGTTTGGTCACGCAGGTGTCGACGGCATGGGCGGCGGAGGCGGCGGCTTTGGAGGCGGTGGTTTCCAAGACTTTGGTGATCTAGGAGATATCTTCGGAGATATTTTTGGCGAGTTTATGGGTGGCGGACGCGGCCGTGGTCGCGGTGGAAGACGTAGCTCTGGTCGCCCAGGGAACGATCTTCAAA